>JAFUPI010000035.1 GCA_017481285.1 Agathobacter sp.
GTTAAGAAAAACGCTTTATTTCTAAGAAGCACTCTGCTTGCTTTTATGATTTATTCTGTCTGTCAAAAGTTTTACAATCTGCGCCACTTTGTCCGTGTGCAAAAAGACAACCTTACGAGGATTTCGTAGTTTCTCTTATGTGGGCAGGATTATAAAATGTCATGAGCCATGCAAACTGTTTGAGGTGCCGTATTTACACCGAGTTTTTGCATGGCTCATGTAATATCAACTTTATAAGACTGCCCACATTAGAGAAACAGAAATGGGAGTACGGTGTCTGTTGCACAACGGACAAAGTGGTGCAGATAGTAAAAGCTATGCCAGACACAAAATTTAAGCAAGCAGAGTGCTTCAAGAAATAATAGCGTTTCCCTTAAAAGTTCGAAAATGCACACAAAATACAGAGACATATTTATTTCAAGACATGAAGAAAGGCTGCCACAAAGTTATATTTTCCAGCAACCTTATCTTGCTTTTTTGGGTGCTTTATGACACAATATATAGTAGTATGCCCTAGGTGTATGCAGATGGAGGTTTGAATGAAATTTAAAAAAGTTTTATCCTTGGTTTTGGTAGGTGCTTTTTTATTAGCAACACCAGTAACAAATGGAAATTTAGATTGGAAAAACTGGACTGGTGGAACAATTTTTGCATCGACCAGTGATCGTGATAACGCACAGAATGAATTGGACAATCTGCAAGACGAGATGGACGAGATGGAAGATATGTTTGCAGAATTAGAAAGTCAGATGAGTGATAAGGCAAAAGAACTTAGTGACTTAATGGCAGAACAGGAAATTCTGGAAAATGAAATATATACTACCCAGGTAGCAATCGACCAGGCAGAAAAAGATTTGGAAGAAGCAAAGAAAAAAGAGCGCGAAGAGTATGAGGCGATGAAGCTTCGTATTCGTTATATGTATGAGAATAGTACACAGGATTCCATCATTGATGCCATTTTAAATGCAAATGGAATTGTGGACATGCTCAATCGTGTAGAATATGTTTCTCAGGTGCATAAGTCGGATAGAGAACTTATGGAAGCATACAAGGCAGCGGTAGAAGAGGTAGAGATCATTGCGGCAGAACTGGAAGCTGAGATGAATGATTTGGTTGCTCTGAAGGAAGTGTTCGAGCACCAGGAAGTAGCACTGGAGAAAGCTTTGGCAGATCTGGAAAAGGAAGCGGGTGACGCACAGGAACAGCTGGCAAATGCAGAACGTCGTGCGAGAGAATTGTCTAACTATATCGAAGAACAGAATCGTTTGATTGCTTTGCAACAGCAACAACAGCAGCAACAAGGTGGAAATAATAATAGTAATAATGGTAATACGAATAGTGGCCCAGTTACCGCAGGTGGCTATCTAAATGATCCTTCCTATGACCCAGCTTTTACCTCAAATATAAGTGGCGAGGAATTGGTAAATTACGCGTTACAATTTGTAGGAAATCCATATAAATGGGGTGGAAATAGTCTGACCAATGGTTGTGACTGTTCTGGATTCGTAAATTTAATTTATAAACATTTTGGATTCAAAAATGTACCTAGACAGTCCCAGTCATTTAAATATTATGGACAACCTGTGGCGTTCGCGAATATCAAAGCAGGTGATATTGTGGTGTATCCAGGACATGTAGCTATTTATATTGGTAATGGTAAGATTGTAGAGGCACAGTCTACGAAGGCAGGGATCACATGTACTAGAAGTGTAACCTGTAGTACGATTACTGCGATTCGTAGAGTATTATAGAGGAATTAAGATGAAAACTTTTTTCGAAAGCATGAAAAAGTTTCGTGTATTATGGATTTTAGTACTGGTATTTGCGATTTTGGTTTTTGTCGCGAATGAGACACGCTTGAGTCGTGAAAAAATCGTGTATCCGGAATCGCTGGATATGATTGTTGCAACTGTGCAAGGAAAAGATATTACATTGCGGGATTTTGCAGTTTATGTTGCGCATCAGGAAGCTGCGGTACAAGACCAGGCATTAGCGTATGATTTGGACGATACGCGAAAGTATTGGAATATTCGTACGGACATGGGCTTTGTCAATCAGGTAGCTCGAAATGAAGCCATGTCTATGGCGATTCACGATGAACTTTTTTATCAATTATATCAGGAATTGAATATGGAGTTTTCAGAGGAAGAACTGGCACTTATCCAGAATAACACAGAAGACTTTTGGCTGGATTTGGTAGACGAAGAAAGGGATGTCAGATTGGGTATCGAAAAAAAAGATGTTTATAATACCATGTACAAAATTGCTTGTTCCCAAAAAGCACAGTTGGTTTATGCGGGCATATTAGCTGTGGATGATGAAGACTTAGATTATGCTTCGCAAGAGTTTCTGGATTTTTTAAGTGATTATGAATATGAAGTAAATGATAAGGTATTGAACCGACTGGATTTCGGGGATATTACATTGACACATGAATAAAGGCGGTAAAAAATATGGCGGTAAAAATTGGAAGAAATGATCCATGCTGGTGTGGTTGTGGAAAAAAGTATAAAGCTTGTCATGCAGCTTTTGATGATAAAATCGCACGTTTTGCAGCACAGGGACACAAAGTGCCTCCTCGTGAAATTATCAAAACACCGGAACAGATTGCAAAGATTAAAGAGAGTGCCAAAATCAATATGGCAGTTTTAGATTATATCGGTGAACATATTCATGCAGGTATGAATACTGCAGAAATCGACAAAATTGTATATGACATGACGACAGAGATGGGTGGTATTCCTGCACCTTTAAATTACAATGGATATCCATATAGTGTATGTACATCCGTGAATGAACAGGTATGTCATGGATTTCCTTCGGAAGATGTAGTATTAAAAGAGGGAGATATTATCAATGTAGACTGTTCTACGATTTTGGATGGATATTTCAGTGACTCTTCCCGAATGTTCTGTATTGGAGAGGTAAGTCCAGAGAAAAAACGTCTGGTGGAAGTAGTAAAAGAATGTGTTGAGTTAGGTTTGAAAGAGGTCAAGCCTTGGGGCTTTTTAGGAGATATGGGGCAGGCTGTACATGATCATGCTTACGCCAATGGGTATACGGTAGTACGTGAGATTGGCGGGCATGGGGTAGGCCTGGAGTTCCATGAAGAACCTTGGGTTGGCTACAATACCAAACGTGGCACAGATATGCTGATGGTACCAGGTATGATTTTTACAATTGAACCAATGGTTAACATGGGTGGAGTAGAAATTTTCATTGATGAAGAAAACGATTGGGAAGTGTATACTGCAGATGGAAAACCATCCGCACAGTGGGAAATTATGGTATTAGTGACAGAGGACGGAGCAGAAGTTCTTTGCTGGTAGGGATAAAAAGATGAGTAAGGAAAAGAAGACTTTAACTAAAGCAGAAAAAAATGTTATAAAAATTATGACGATTGTTACGGTGTGTGCATTGAGCATTTTTGCGTGGCAGATGTATGCGAATGATTATTATCATGCAGAATCTGTTGCAAGGAAGGCGATGCAGGGAAGTAATGTAATTGAGGTAACAGAAAAAGAGGATTACTATGTTTTTTCCACACGTGTAACATCATCTTACAGGGGACCAGAACATGGAAATGGTATTATCTTTTATCCAGGTGGCAAAGTAGAGGAAACCGCATATGCACCGATGTTGCTGGAATTAGCAGAGCAAGGATATGAGGTATATCTCGTGAAGATGCCTGCGAAACTGGCTATTTTTGGAATGGATGCAGCAGCGGATATTATCGAGGAGGCAACTCATATTAAAGAATGGACCATGATGGGACATTCTTTAGGCGGAGCCATGGCAGCCAGCTTTAGTGCAGGTCATGATGAAGAAGTAGACCGCTTGGTCCTTTTGGCAGCGTATAGCACAGAGGATTTGAAGGATAAAGAAATCGAAGTATTTTCTTTTTATGGAACAGAAGATAAGGTTCTGAATATGGAGAAGTACGAAGAATATTATAGTAATCTTCCAGAAGATGTGATAGAAGAAGTCATTGAAGGTGGAAATCATGCGAATTATGCTCATTATGGGGCACAAGAGGGAGATGGCGAGGCAACTATTACCAGAGAGGAACAGCAGGAATGTGTGTTGGATATTTTATTCCATGCACAGTAAATGGTTCGTATAAAGATTTAGAAAGAGGAGAAAAACGCAGATGTTAGAAATCGAACGCAAATTTTTAATGGATGGTTTTCCAATCGGATTAGAACTGATTAGTGAAGTCGATATTGAGCAGGGATACGTAAGTTTTGATCCAGAAGTGCGTATTCGAAAAGCCGTGGATAAACATACAGGCAAAGAAGAGTATCGTATTACCATCAAAGGAGATGGTGATTTGACCAGAAGCGAAATTGAGACCGAAATCACCAGTGATTTTTACTATGATGCGGTGGACTTTCTGGATGCCAATATGATTGTAAAAGACTATAAGAAATATAAGCTGGGACCATGGAAATTGGAAGTAGCTTGTGTGGACCCAGGAACAGACTGGTCGTTCTACTATGCAGAAATCGAATTCCCAACCGAGCAGGATGCCAAGGATTTTGTGGTGCCAAGTTATTTTGGCAGGGAGATTACGTTCAACGAAGATTATAAGATGAAATATTATTGGAAGAGAACAAGAATGTAGCTTGTTCTAAGAGGATAGAGTTTTGAATAAGAAAGAAATATTAGAAATCAAGCGCCGTTTCAAAAAAGAAGAAGCAAGCTTTAGTCGTTTGGTAGGCTGCTACGTAGATGGAAATAAAAACAAAATCTGCAAATTTGGCGGCAAATTTTTGAATCTGGAAGAAGAGGAATATTATAAGTATTTGGAGATTGCAAACAAAGCACTTTCTGGAACTTTAGGTAATAACTTACTGGAACTTTCTTTCCCATTGCAGGAAGAGGAAGTGGGTGGAAGACAGCAGATTCTTATGGCACTTCGTGAAAGCAAGCTGGAGGATGAAAATCTGTTAGATGCCTACTATGATTTGATTATTGATACATATGATGAAGTGGGAAATTATTTGATTCTCCTTTATCATGATAGTTATGATGTTATGACTCGTACCAGCGACAACGATGATTTGGATGAGTCAGAAGAAGTATATAACTATTTGATTTGTGCGATTTGTCCAGTGGCATTGTCAAAGCCAGGGTTGGGGTATTTAGAATCCGAAGGACGTATCGGCTCTCGTATTCGCGACTGGGTGGTAGGTGCACCAGATACCGCATTCCTGTTCCCTGCCTTTACAGATCGAAGTACAGATATTCATGCCACACTTTTCTACACCAAGAATACCAAGGAACCACATTCCGAATTTATGGCAAATGGACTTGGTTGTGGTATTGAGCGTACAGCGACAGAGCAGAAGATGGCATTCCATTCTATCGTACGAAATGTGTTGGGTGCAGAGGATGAACACACGGAAGATATTCTCATGGATATCCAGCAGAATCTGGCGGACATGATTGATGAATACGAAGAAACCCATGATGAGGATGCAGAGGCGTTTGTATTAGATAAGAACACCTTAGGCAAGCTTTTGGAAGAGAGTAACATACCAGAAGAAAAAGCAAATCGCATCGAGAAATCCATGGATGAAGCTTTTGGAGATAAAGTACCGGTAGCGGAAAATGTCATCGATGCAAAAGCACTTGTACAGAATGAAATTCGTCTCGAAAAAAAGGAAATGGAGAATCAGATTGTCTCTCTGAATAAGCAGCTGGATGACAAAAATACAGAGTTGGAAGAGCGTACCGTTCAGCTCAAGGAAAAAGAAGAGGAAATCGAAAACTACATGGCAGAGACAAGAAACTATGATGTTGTGCTTCATGTGAAGCCAGAGAAGGCAAGCAAGATTCATTCTTCTGTCATTGACGGAAAGAAATGTATCGTGATTCCAATGGAAGAAAATGAGCAGGCAACCATTAATGGAGTGAACACAACACTCTAGACGGCAGGCTTTGTGGAAATGAGGGTGTGCAGAATTGATTAAGACAATTATCTTTGATATTGGAAATGTATTGATAGACTTTTGCTGGCAGAAGATGTTCTGTGAATTTGGATTAAAAGGAGAGGCATTTGAAAAACTTGCAAATGCCACGGTTCGACATCCAGGCTGGCAGGAGCTGGACAGAGGAACGATTTCCACAGAAGAAGTCATTGAGATGTTTGCAAAGGAAGCTCCAGAATATCGTAGCTACATCGAGCGAATTTATCAGGACCCAACCAAAATGTTAGAGAGATATGATTACTCGATTCCTTGGATTGAGGAATTAAAGTCTCGTGGCTATCGTATCTACATTTTATCGAATTGGTCGAAACCTGCCTATGAAGCATGTGTGGATAACGCACTGAGCTTTTTATCACTGGTGGATGGCGTTGTGTTCTCCTATGAGGAGCTTGTGATTAAGCCCGATAAAAAGATATATGATATTCTTTGCCAACGTTATGATATTAATCCGGAAGAAGCAGTTTTTCTAGATGATAGTGAAGCAAATATTATCAGCGCCCGTGAATATGGATTACACGGGATTCATTTCAAATCCTATGAGCAGGGAAGAGCTGAGTTGGAAGAATTATTAACCAGATAGAGATAAGGCGCAAAAGAAAAGGAGACTTACTATTATGAAAAAGGTTTTAACAGGTATACTTTTGGTAGTCGCATTGTGTTTGACCGCATGTGGGAATGGCGGTGATGATACAGGAAGTGGTTCAAACAAGGGGCTTGTTTTGAAAGACTTTATTGAGAATATTGAAGTAAAGGGCACAAAATGGACAGAATATACCACAAAGGATGCTGCAAAGGATTTTGGAATCCCAAGTGGAAGTATAAAGAACGATACGGTTTTCTATACCGATAAGAGTGGAAAAGAACATAGTGCTTATGTACAATGGGATGATTTTACAGATTCTGGTAGAATACTCCAGATGTATTATGGTCCAGGAGATGAATACGAAGCACTTTTTGATCTTCACAAAATGGAAGATGGTAAGTATATCATTAGTAGTTTGTCTGCTGAAAAAAGACTTTATCAGGGAAGCAGCAAAGAACCATTAGCAGAAGATGTGCATGAAGCATATATGAAATGTCAGGGTGGACTTGCTCCATATTTAGATGAGAATAACCTTTCCAGCATCAAAGATATTCTCGTATTCTGGGGTATTGATAAATTAGATACAAAAGCATTTGAAATTGCAATCGATATGGAAAGTACCGAATTGCAGGAATATGAATTTGTTTGTGAGTCTGACTATGGAGAAGCGACCATAGAAGTTTCTAATGAATATCAGACGGATGGAATCAGACGTATTGAAGTTGATATCGTAATGCGTGGAGAAGAAGATACCTATTATATTGGTATTTACGAAAACTATGATCCAACGATTAAGGAAGATGGATCTTCGTTCTTCTATGTTTTGCTTGGAAAATCAATTCGATTATCAGAATAATATAGAATGATTAAAATGCCACTCTCGGTTGGGGGTGGCATTCTTAGGAGAAAATTATGGTACTAGGCATTTTGGCACACGTAGATGCAGGGAAGACAACTTTATCAGAAGCTTTGTTGTATGAGACAGGGAAAATCCGTGCATTGGGACGTGTTGACCATCAGGATGCATATCTGGACACGGATGCTCAGGAGAGAGAACGTGGAATTACTATTTTTTCCAAGCAGGCACAACTCGACAGTGATGGTGTAAAAATCACACTGTTAGATACCCCAGGACATGTGGACTTTTCGGCAGAAATGGAACGTACACTCCAGGTCTTAGATTATGCAATTCTGGTAATTAGTGGTACGGATGGAGTGCAGGGACATACAAAAACATTGTGGAGATTGTTAAATCACTACCAGATTCCAACGTTTCTTTTTATAAACAAAATGGATTTGGATGGTGCAGATAAAGAAAAGATTCAAAAACAGTTGAAAAGTCAGCTGTCAGATGGATGTGTGGATTTTTCGCAGATCAGGATGGGACAGTCGCCGCTGGGAACAGAAGAATTTTTTGAAGAAATCGCCATGTGCAGTGACAGTCTTTTAGATTCTTATATGGAGAAAAGCGAATTATCCGCGAAGGAAATTTATGATGCGATAGATAATCGTTTGCTTTATCCATGCTTTTATGGTTCTGCACTCAAATTAGAGGGTGTAAAAGCACTTTTAGAGGGAATTAAGACATTTGCCAATGGTGAATATGAAAAGGCTTTATTGAGCGATTTAAGACGTGAAAAAAAGAATGCAGACTCCTTTGGTGCTCTTGTGTACAAAATTGGCCGAGATGCCAGAGGAACACGATTGACCCACTTAAAAGTAACCAGTGGAACTTTACGTGTGAAAGATAAAATAAATTACAATGGATTAGAGGAAAAGGTAGATCAGATTCGCATTTATTCCGGAGATAAGTTTGAGACTGTTGAAGAGGTTCGAACAGGAGAAATCTGTGCAGTGACAGGATTAGACCAGACTTATCCTGGAATGGGACTTGGGGCAAATACGACCCAGACCATGCCGATTCTAGAGCCAGTTTTAAATTATCAGATTATCGTTCCGCAGGGAGTAAATCCAGTGGAGCTTATGAAAAATTTGAAACAACTGGAGGAAGAAGATCCACAGCTGAATATTCTTTGGAATGAGCAATTGCAGGAAATTCATGCACAGCTTATGGGGCAGGTGCAGATGGAAGTATTAGGGCGAGTGATTTTGGAGCGTTTCGGAGTTCGAGTTAGCTTTGGACCGGGAAATATTGTTTACAAAGAAACTATCGCAAAGCCTGTAGAAGGTGTGGGACATTTTGAACCCCTGCGTCATTATGCGGAAGCTCATCTTTGGATGGAGCCAGGGGAACCAGGCAGCGGCCTTAGTGTGTTCTCTAACTGTAGTGAAGATGTATTAGATTTGAATTGGCAGAGACTGATAACCACACATATTTTGGAGCGAGAGCATCCAGGGGTGCTGACTGGTTCTGCAATTACGGATATTAAATTTACGATTGTGACTGGACGAGCACATTTGAAACATACGGAAGGTGGCGATTTTCGACAGGCGACTTACCGTGCCATCCGTCAAGGACTAAAGTCTACGGAAAGTATTTTGTTGGAACCATATTACAGTTTTATATTGGAAGTACCAGTAGATGCCATTGGACGCGCCATGACAGATATTCGAAGTCGATGTGGGAAACATGAAGCACCAGAGTATGTGACAAGGGATGATGGTGATATTGCTGTTTTGATTGGCACTGCACCAGTAGCTACCATGCAGGATTACATGACTGAGGTGCATGCTTATACCAAAGGACAGGGGCAGTTGACCTTGGAATTAAAGGGCTATGATGTGTGTCATAATAGTGCTGAGGTGGTAGAGCGGATAGGCTATGACAGTGAAGAAGATACCGCCAATCCAACTGGAAGTGTGTTCTGTGCACATGGAGCTGGTTTTGTGGTGCCATGGAATGAGGTGCCGGATTACATGCATTTGGAATATGCCTGTGATGCCTCTGGTCATATCAAACAAATGGGTGGTCTGTCCTATGATTTGGAACAGCAGGCAGAGGAGCTTCGTGACCTTGCCAAGCGTCGGGAAGCAGACCGTCTGGCAAAAACGGAGAGTGCATCTTCCTGGGAATTGGATCAGGAATTGCAGCAGATTTATGCTCGTGAATTTGGCATGAACAAAGAAGACATGCTGGATTATGAACGCAAAAAATGGGCAAGAAAATCTGAGGATGGAGAAGGGAAAAAGAAGGCAGTACCTCATCAGAAACTAGATAAAAAAGGAAACCCAATCTACCCAAAGAAACCGATTTTGGAAGAACTTTTGATTGTAGATGGTTATAATATTATTTTTGCCTTGCCAGAACTGAAGGAATTATCTAAAATCAATATTGATTCTGCAAAGGATGCCTTAAAGGATATGATGGCGAATTATCAGGGATACAAGGGCTGTCGTGTGATGGTAGTTTTCGATGGTTACCGCAAAAAAGGGAATCCTGGTTCGGTAGAAAAATATTTTGATGTGGAAGTGGTGCATACGAAACAGGATGAAACCGCAGACGCTTATATTGAACGAACCGTGCACGAATTGGTTGGCAAGCATAAGATTACAGTTGCCACCAATGACAATTTAGAGCAGATGACAATTTTAAGTCAGGGCGCACTACGAATGTCAGCAGGAATGCTGCAGCAGGAGATGGAACGCGTAAAAACACTAGATTATAAATAGAATGGAGAATCGATATGGAGGAACTGTTAGAACAGCTTATTGATGAATGTAAGATTTATACAAAAGATGGTGAGCTTGCAAATTATATCCCAGAGTTAACAAAAGCTGACCCAAATATGTTAGGGGTATATATGATTTCCAGTGATGGAAAGCAGTATTCTGCTGGAGATTGCATGCACCAATTCACAATACAGAGTATAGCGAAAACGATTTTGCTGCTCCAGGCTTTACTAGATAAAGGAATTGAAGAGATAAGCTCAAAAGTTGGTGTGGAAGCAACTGGAAAACCTTTTGATGCCATTAATGTGAGTGGGCAGAAACTGGCTAGTAAAAACTTAAATCCAATGGTTAATATGGGTGCTATTTTGATGTGTACCTTGATTGATGGTGATACTTATGATGAAAAGTTTGAACGTGTTTTGGCTCTTACAAGAGAATTAGCAGGCAATCCAGATATTCAGATTGATGAGGATGTATATCAGTCTGAAAAGAAATATGGAAGCAAGAATCGTGCATTGGCCTACCTGTTGAAATCCTATGGAATGTTGGAAGACGACGTTGAAGAGGTATTGGATTGTTACTTTAAGTCATGTTCTATTTCTGTCACCTGTAAGGATTTGGCAAATATAGGTTTTGTTCTTGCCAATAGAGGACAAATGCCAGGCAGAAAAGAAAGAGTAATACCAGTGAAATATACCCGCTATGTAAATGCCATTCTTATGACCTGTGGTATGTATGATGGCTCTGGTGAGTTTGCACTCCGTGTGGGTGTACCTGCCAAAAGTGGTGTAGGCGGCGGAATTATGGCTGCCGTTCCAACCAAAATGGGAATCGGAATTTATTCTCCTACATTGGATGAAAAAGGAAATAGTGTAGCCGGAATACGATTATTAGAACGAATCAGTAATCAGCTTTATTTGAGCATTTTCTAAGATAAAAAGGGGCTGTTGCAAATTTATATTTGCGACAGCCCTTTCTTTTATTGATAACTTTTATATAATTTTTCAAACGCTCCAAAGCTTCTCTTAATCATATCCTCATCCACACAGTAAGAAATTCTTACAAATCCAGGACATCCGAACCCTTCTCCCGAAACAATAAGCAAATCTTCCGCCTTTGCTCTTTCACAAAATGCATTGGTATCCTCTTCCAAAGCTTTTACAAACATGTAAAATGCTCCCTGTGGTTTGAAACATTTGTAACCAATTTTTGTCAGTCCATCATATAGAAGATCTCGATTCTTTTTATAGAGCTCAATATCTCCTGTTTCACCCTGACACAAAGTAATCACCTTCTGCATCATGCTTGGTGCACACACATAGCCGAGAGAACGTCCGGCCCCTGCCACTGCTGCATAAAGTGCTCTACTTTCATAGGCTTCCTGTGGAACCAAAATGTAACCAATTCTTTCTCCTGGTAAAGACAAAGATTTACTATAGGAATAACATACCAAAGTATTGGCATAATATTTTGTAACAAATGGAACCTCTACACCATCGTATACAATTTCACGATATGGCTCATCTGCAATAATGAAAATCGGATGCTCATATTCCACTTCTTTTTTATAGAGAAGTTCTGCCAGTTTCTCAATTGTCTCGCGAGAATACACGGCACCCGAAGGGTTATTTGGAGAATTGATGATAATGCCCTTTGTATTGGCATTTACCATTTCTTCTAACGCATCGAAATCAATCTGGAAATTTTCTGTATCTGCTGGTACAACCTTTAAAGATGCTCCTGCTGCTTCCACGAAAACCTTGTATTCTGGGAAGTATGGTGCAATCGCAATAAACTCATCTTCCTGTGACGTAGTAAGTGCATGGAATGCAATGGAAAGGGACGCTGCAGCCCCCATGGTAATATAAAAATCATTTGCTTCAAAATGAGTACCGTGGGTTTTATTTAAAAAATCTGCAATCGCAGCTCTCGTTTCCGCATCACCCTGCGCAGAAGTATATCCATGCAATTTGATGCAGTCTAGTTCTTCTGTCAAACGGCGAATCGTTTCATCTACGCAATCTGGTGCTGGCACTGTTGGATTACCAAGTGAAAAGTCATAGACATTTTCTGCACCTACAATCGTAGCTCTTTGTTTTCCGTATTCAAATAACTCACGGATAGCAGAACGTTTGCTACCCAATTCGTATGCTTGTTTGTTGTAAATCATAGTACTACCTCCAAAAACAACTTGTTTTTATGGTAGCACTCTTGCTTTTTAAAATCAACTTTTCCTATTACAAAAACATATTTTTTTCACAATTAAATGGTAGAGTCATTTTATACTTGAGAATTGTATAAGACAAAAAAGTATATATTAAAAACAAAATTAGGAGGATTTCTATGAAACATAAATTAGTATTACCCTTATTGCTAACCTGCACCTTAGTGCTTGGTGGCTGTGGAAATAACAACTCGCAGGGTGAAAATTCAAATAATGAGAACGATAGCAATTCCCTCGCTGGAACTGCCGTAGAGGTAGATTTTAGTCAGACGGATGAAGATATGTTTACCAATCGCGATTTGAGTACAGAGTATAAATATAATCCGGTTTCTATTCAATTAAATGGCTCTTCCGCAAGTTGTGATTCCGACACAGATTCCGTCAAAATTGAAGGCTCTACCATTACGATTTCCGACGAGGGAACCTATATTTTTTCTGGTTCCTTGGATAATGGAATGATTATCGTAAATACGGAAGATACCGATAAACCACAATTGGTTTTTGACGGCATAACAATTACTAGTGCTTCTTCTGCACCACTTTATATTTTAGAGGCTGATAAAGTTTTCGTCACCTTAACAGAAGGATCAACAAACACTCTTTCCAATGGTGGTGCCTTTACCGCTATTGACGAAAATAATATCGATGGTGCTATCTATTCCAAACAGGATTTGACCTTTAATGGTAACGGTTCTCTTTCTATAGAATCACCTGCTGGTCATGGCATCGTAGCCAAGGATGATTTGGTTTTCACTAGCGGAACCTATACGATTACTTCTTCCGCACATGGAATTGACGCCAATGACAGTTTGCGTGTGAAAGATGCTTCTCTTACAATTGCAGCAGGTAAAGACGGTGCTCATGTAGAAAACACGGACGATGCGGAAAAAGGATTTATTTATATCTCAAGCGGTACCTTTGATATCGATGCAGAAGGTGATGGACTCAGTGCCGGAGCCTATGTACAGATTGAAGGCGGCACCTTCGACATTCTCGCTGGTGGCGGTTATGAAAATGGAACGAAATCCTCTTCGGATAACTGGGGAAATTTCGGAGGCGGCATGGGTATGCCTGGTGGTGGCATGGGTGGTCCTGGCGGGGGACGCCGTGGCGGTGTCAGCTCAGACTCAACCAGCACAGGAACCTCTGGCGTTTCAAACTCTATGGATAGCACCACTTCTTCCGATGAAAGCACCAGCATGAAGGGTATCAAAGCAGCTAACAGCATGCTCATTAATGCAGGCACCTTTACGATTGATTCCGCAGACGATTCCCTTCATTCCAATATTTCTGTATACATCAATGGCGGAACCTACACTATTGCAAGTGGGGATGATGGAATACACGGCGAAGAAGAATTGGTAATTACCAATGGAACGATAGAAATTACAAATAGTTATGAAGGCTTAGAAGCATTAGATATTACCTTTGCTGGTGGTTCTATTTCTATCCAGTCTACCGACGACGGAATCAATGCAGCCGGCGGAACCGACGCTAGTGGAACCGAAGGTGGTCGCGATGCCATGTTTGGTGGCGGCATGGGTGGTATGGGCGGAGGTATGTCTGCTAATTCCGATGGAAGTATCACCATTACAGGCGGTAATATTTTCATGTATGCACAGGGCGACGGCTTAGATGCAAATGGATATATCGAAATTACTGGTGGAAAAACCATAGTTACCGGTCCAACCCAGGGCGACACTGCAATCCTTGATTATGACACCACTGCTACTATTGATGGCGGAACTTTCATCGGTGTAGGCTCTACTATGATGGCTCAAATCTTTAGTGATGGTACACAAGGCACCATGGCTGTTCAGGCCTCTGCCAATGGTGGCACACAAATCCGAATTACCGACACTGCTGGAAATGAAGTCGTTTCCTACACACCAGAAACTGCTTTCCAATGTGTCATTATTAGCACTCCTGAAATCGTAAAAGGTGATAGCTACACTATTTACGTAGGTAGCCAGTCTGGAACTTTTGAATCACAATAAAGTGAAAAAAGGCTGTCACAAATATATATTTGTGACAGTCCTTTTTTATAGGAACTTATCCTTTATTTACGGATTTTCGGTAGGCCATAGGTGTTGTGCCTTTTAGTTTTTTAAATGTGCGCGTGTAGTAATTGGCATCGGCAAAACCGCATTGAGCAGCAATTTCACTCACAGACAAATCAGTGGTATTTAATAAAAGGATAGAGCGATTGATTCGCGTTTCGTTAATGTAATTTGTGATGGTCTTTCCGGTTTCCTTGTGGAATAGGGAAGATAAATAACTGGTACTTACCGCATTAGCATGAGCCAGAATTTCCAAGGAAAGCGGATCAGCGTAGTGGAAATGGATTTGGTGTACACATTTTTCAACTAGCGCAGATAAGTCCTTGGTAGAAAAGTTTCTTACTAGGGAGCAGTATTTTCGCAACATCTGCAAAGCAATGGCTTCCAGTTGCGCCTCATTTACAGACTTTTCTATTTTGATAGAAAAATCCGAAGAAATGCGGTCAATGTAATAAGGATGTACATGAGAAACCTCAATGGATTTTCGTAGCAAAGTATTTAGGGTTAGCATAAGGTTTTTCCTACTTCGTAAGGAATCAGTGGCACGAAGCGAAAATTTAAACTGCTGAAAACGCTGATGACACTCGATGGCTTTTTCCAGGTTTCCCATTTGAACAGCGGATAAGAGTTGACGTTCTGCTTCATAGCGGGCTTCAATCGTTTCTAATGTAAAAACACTATCTTTCAATTCATACGAATCCAAAAACTTCTCATTAAACTCAAAATATTCAAAATGAACATTTCCATCGTAGATTTCATGAAATAAAGGATTCAGCAAGGAAATCCAGAAATCTCGACTTGGCAAACGTGGTACGCGATTATAAAATTCCATGAAGTCATTATATAAATGGGAAGGCAGGTTTTTTTCTTCCAAAAGCTTCGTAATTTCGATTACGGAAACCGACTGAAATTGCACAGGACCGATTAAATAATGGGTTGCATTATATTTTTTCTGTAAGTTTTTTGGAAAAAGTAAGAGACAGTATTCTGTCATCAAATCATCTTTGTAAATCAAAATAGGAATCTCATCCGACACCTTTTCTAAAACAACAAACAGTCCATCATAGTTATAATTTTGGAATATATGCTCACGGAATCCATAATCTGCATCTTTGATATAGGTATAGGGTGCCTGTAGAAAGAGAGAATGGATTCCTTGAGGTTCTAATATGGCTTGATAAAGTTCTAAAATATCGGATTTCATACATATCCTCCACGAATAAAAACGTACAATTTTTGTATATTTTAGCACAAAATTTCTTCTATGTGCATAACGGAACAAAATTGTGCTAAAAGTAGATAAAATTGTGCGAGAAAGATTTCTTTGCCAAAGCTAAACTTTAGAAAAATAAACTTTTAATAAACTCAAGGAGGAAAAATTATGAGTGGACAGACAAACAATGCAATCCATCGTGCAAAAGTTTGGCAGCTTGGCGGATTTGCATTAAACAACGTATCTACAAACCTTTATATGTGGATGATGACATTCATCTCTTACTACTTAACAGGTTTCGTAGGAGTAGGTGTAGTTATTGCATCTTCTTTTGTAACCTTTATGAGAATCTGGGATGGTGTTACAGACCCATTTGCAGGTTATATCATTGACAAAACAAATGGTAAATTTGGTAAAAACAGACCATTCATCGTACTTGGACAGATTATCATGTTCATTATGAGTGCGGTTATGTTCTTCGTTACACCAATGGTTCCAGATGCTGGTAAATTCGTAGCATTTACAATCTTTTATGCTATTTACATCATCGGTTACACATTGCAGTGTGTAATCACAAAATCAGCACAGACATGTTTAACAAATGACCCAGTTCAAAGACCAATGTTTTCAGTATTTAACGGTGTATTTACAGCAGCTACATTTGCTATTATGCCATGGTACTCTTATACATATTTATTACAGAAACATCAGTATCAGTTTAGTCAGGCTTTCTTTGCGGAACAGTGGAGAACATGTGTTATCGCATCTGCTATTTTTGCTGTAATTGCTGTTATTTCATTGATTGAAAAAGACAGACCAGAATACTATGGTACAGGCAAACCAACACCAGTTTCATTCAAAGATTACTGGGATATTTTAAAGAACAATCGTGCTATGCAGATGTTGGTTGTATCTGCATCTACAGATAAGCTTGCAACACAGGCAAAGGGTGATGCAACTATTACATTAATCGTATATGCTATCATCTGTGGTAACACAGCAGTTTCTGGTTTAGTAAATGGTTACACAACGATTCCTAACCTTTTATTCATCTTCTTTGGTGCTGGTGTTATTGCTGCTAAATTAGGACAGAAGAAATCCATGACATTGAGTTCATGGGGCGGTATCTTCTGTGCAGTTGCATTGATCTTATTATTCGTTCTTGGTGACCCAACTACACTTAGTCTTCCTGGAGATGGCAAGTTTGCTGGTTGGTCATTATTTACAATCCTTTTTATGGGACTTACGATTGCATATAATGGTTTCACGCAGATTGGTAGTGCTGTAGTTATCACTATGACAGCAGACGTTGCAGACTATGAAGTATATCGTTCAGGAAAATATGCTCCAGGTATGATTGGTACATTATTTAGTTTTGTTGACAAATTAATCTCTTCTTTATCTGCAACATTTGTAGGTCTTATGTGTGCAATGGTAGGATTCGTAGATGCACTTCCTACAGCAGAAACACTACTTACTTCAAGTCTTTTTGTAGTAGGTATGGTAGGTATGTACGGACTTGTATTATTTGGATTAGTTTGTAACGTAATTGCTATGAAATTCTATCCATTAACAAAAGACAAGATGGCAGAAATTCAGGAAGAAATCGCTGCTATTAAGGCAAGAGCTACACAGGAAAACTAATTTTAAAAAGGGAGTAAGTATGAGCACTTTAAGTACTGAGCAAGTAGAAACAACATGTACTTTTGAGGATTTTGTGGCAGCGGAAGCTGAACTACAGGAACTGAAAGAAAAGCATAATATTGTGGATAAAGAAAAAAGTTCATTATGGAAAAAACTAGGTGATAAATATGTTGCATATAAAGAAAGTGTCAAACCTGTTGCCATTAGTAAGAAAAAATATTGTCTTACAGCGTTGTTTTTAGGGTGGCTTGGAGTACATCAGTTTATGACTGGTAAAAAAGTGGCCGGGGCTCTCTATTTATTGACTAGTTGGACAGGTATCTCATTTGCTATGAGTGTATTAGATATCTTTCATGCAGCATTTTTAAAAGTTGACGAAAATAACTGCATAAATATATAAAGTCGATGTAAAGGGGCTGCAACTTCTCCCATTGTTGTGGCCCTTTTCCCTTTCCCAATATTGAAAAAGGAAATGGAATTATGGTTAAAGTAGACAAATTTTGAAATCTTTTTTTTACTGAAAACGATATAGCAGATAATGTGTGAATTTGATACAATATAAATACTAAGATAAACAAAAAGCTAAGGGGGAAAATAAGAGATGGTTAATTTACGCGAAAAGCCTTTTTATCTTGATGATGAAGGCGTGAAATGGGTAGAAGATACAATCGCTTCTATGACACTGGACGAAAAGGTTGGACAGCTTTTCGTATTATTGAAACATAGTCCAGATATGGAGCAGGCACTCCATAATTTAAAGACCTGGCATCAGGGTGGGGTACGCTGGCAGGGAGGCGATTCCAACGCGGTATATGCTCAGAATAGAGCATATCAGGAAAATACACGCATTCCACTTTTAATTGCAGCAAACTGTGATAATGGTGGTGATGGATGTATGCCTAACGGAACCTTTATCGCAACAGCAGCAGAAGCTGCAGCTGGCAAAGATACAAAGACAGCTTATGATATGGGTTATGTAGCAGGTCGTGAAGCAGCAAGTGTTGGTGTAAACTGGATGTTTAACCCATGTGCAGACATTTTCATGAACTGGAGAAATACAATCGTAAATACAAGATCTTTTGGTGATCATGCAGACGAAGTAATCGCAAACATTCGTGCATACATCGAAGGTATCCACCAGAGCAACGTAGCAGCATGCTGTAAACACTTCCCAGGTGATGGTGTAGAAGAACGTGACCAGCATCTTGTACTGGGTGTAAACGATTTATCTGTAGAAGAATGGGACAACTCATTTAGAAAAGTATATCAGACTATGATTGACGAAGGCCTGGAGAGTATCATGGTAGGTCATATCGCTCTCCCAGAAATGAGCCGTAAGCTTCGTCCTGGCATCAAAGATGAAGACATCATGCCAGCAACACTTGCACCAGAATTATTAACTGATCTTTTAAGAAATGAAATGGGATTCAATGGACTTGTAATCACAGATGCTTCTCACATGGCAGGTATCGCTTGTATGGAAAAACGTGAAATCGCAGTTCCAAAGGCTATTGCAAGTGGTTGTGATATGTTCTTGTTCGCAAACGATATCGAAGAAGATATGGGTTATATGAAGGCTGGTATTGAAAACGGTACCATCACTCCAGAAAGATTAGACGATGCACTTCATAGAATTCTCGGACTTAAAGCAAGATTGAAACTTTACAAACAAGAAAACTGCTTAATCGATCCAGCGATTAAGGACGAGGTAGTTGGTTGTGAAGAACATTTGAAGCTTGCGGAAGAAGCAGCGAAGAGATGCATCACACTTGTAAAAGATACCAAGAATTATCTTCCAATCAAACCAGAAGAAAAGAAACGTGCACATCTCGTATTCATTTCTTCCACACCTACCACAAAAGCTTATACAGGTGACCCTGTAAAACAGGTAGTAATCGAAGAATTGGAAGCTGCAGGATTTGATGTAGAAGTTCATCCAAACTTCCATGATATGGAAGTAGAAAATGGCCCAGGCCTCATGAATATGATTAAGATTATGGACTGTGGCAAGATGGAAGACTTCCGCAACAACAACGATGTAGTATTCCTTGTTCTTAACATCAAGGGCTATGCACAGGAAAACGAAGTAAGACTTCGTTGGAGTTCAAATCACTCAAGCGAATTACCATGGTATGTAACAGAAGTTCCAACTGTAGGTATCAGCTTGAACTATACAACACACCTTATTGATGTTCCTCAGGTTCATTGCTTCGTAAATGCTTACGGCAATACCAGAACATCAATCCGCGAAGCTATTGCTAAGATCACTGGTAAGAGTGAATTTACTGGTGTAGCTAGTGATACCGTATTCTGTGGTAAGTGGGATACAAGACTCTAGAAAAAAGTATTTGACTTTTGAAAAAGAAATATGTTAAATTACTCACGTTGAGTAGCGAAACGCGTAAGTCCAAACCGGACTTGCGCGTTTTTTTGTTGTTTAAATGCACTCATAGAAATTATTAAAAGTGAGGTTAATATGAATCAGAAAACAAGTAAAACTTTAACAGTAACCATACTGTCGTTATCTCTTTTGACAGTTATGGCTGGTGCGGCAGTAGCACCTGCATTGAATGTCATCAAAGAATATTTCGTAGATGTAAATCAAACTTTGGTGCAGATGATTATCAGTATCCCCGCTTTATTTATTGCTTTGACAAGCTTTGTTTTCCCAAAGCTGTCACAGAAATTTAAAGCAAAAGAATTAGTTATGGCGGGGCTGCTTTTGTATGTAGTAGGTGGATGTGCAGCAGGTCTTTTTAGTAACATTTATTTGGTGCTGGTATTCCGTGCATTGGTAGGTATCGGTGTCGGTATTATTATGCCATTATCTACAGGTTTGCTTTCTTTTTATTTTGCACCAGAAGAGCAGGATAAGCTCATGGGATATTCGTCTGCAATGAATCAGATGGGCGGGGTTGTTGCAACTCTTATCTCGGGATGGCTCGCAGGCTTTAGCTGGAGAGCAAGCTTCCTCGTATATTTGATGGGGCTTATCAGCATTGTTCTTTGCCTTATCTTTTTGCCAAATGATAAAATAGGTGGAAGAAGCAGTGAAAAAGGACAAGGGGCATTCAAGGAATACTATCTCTTTATCGTAGCGATTTTTATTTTGATGTTCACATTCTTTGTTTATCCATCGGTATTTGCGATTGAAACGGCGAAAGAAGGAATTATTCCACAGAGTTTGATTGCAGTGATTATGGCAGGCATGGATTTCATCGCATTTTTAGGTGGACTTGCATTTGTACATATCAAAAAAGCGATAGGAGATATGACAAAATACGTGGCTCCAGCAATGTTTTTGGCAGGATATCTTTTATTGTTCCTGGTAGGCGGATGGATTGGAGCAATCGTAGGTTCTATTTTCATCGGATTTGCAAATGGACTTGGTATTCCATTTATTATTTCCTGTGCCTCCATGAAAGCGGGTAAATCAGCAGCGACTACGGTTATGCCGTTTATTTCTATGGCAATGTATTTTGCACAGTTCGTAACCCCTATGATTTTATCAGTAGTAGGTTTTGTATCACCATATGCAGTAGCAAGTGTGACCGCAGTACTGTTTATTATTTGGTCAAGTCAGATTAGAAAAGAAAAATAGTTCGTTTATTTTTTAACAATATTCTTGACATGTAAGGATACATGGGATTAAAATGAACGTGTTCATAAAACATTTAGGAGGAAATTCCATGAAATCAGTAGTTATTACAGGTAGTGGACGTGGCCTTGGATTTGAAATGGCAAAGGTGTTCCACAGAAATCATTATAATGTAGTGTTAAACGATATCAACGAACAGCGTCTTGCAGATGCGCAGGCAGAACTTTCTGCAATGCCAGGAGATGGAAAAGTATTTACATGTGCTGGAAATATTGCAAAGACCGAAGACTTAGAAAATCTTTGGAAAGTAGCAGCAGAAAGTTGTGGCACTGTGGATATCTGGATTAATAACGCAGGTGTAAACCAGCCAATGCGTGCAATCTGGGAATTAGCAGAAAATGAAATCGATGCAGTATTAGACATCGACCTTCGTGGTGCAATCATGGGTTCAAAAATTGCAATGCTCCACATGATCGAGCAGGGCAAAGGTGCCATCTACAACGTAGAAGGCTACGGCAGTAACGATGCAAAGATGCTTGGTCTTAACATGTATGGAACATCCAAACGTGCAGTGACTCACTTTACACAGGCACTTGCTTTAGAAAGTGAAGAACGTGGTACAGGCGTATTGGTAGGTCTTATCAGCCCTGGTATCATGATTACTGACTTTACTGTAAAAGCACTTGGTGATAAAGAAGCGATCGAACTTCCAGAAAAGACCAAAAAGGTTTACAACATCTTAGGCGATTATCCGGACGTTGTTGCAGAATTCCTTGTAGCAGGAATGATGAAAAACGACAAGAACAATGCTAAGATTGAATGGCTTACAACAGGAAAAGCAGCATGGAGATTTATGACTGCTGGATTTAACAAACGTAATTTCTTTGAATAAGATACATAGAACTCTCGGCTTGAAAAAAGTCGAGAGTTTTTTGTTACACAAGTATGCAAAAAAACGTCCAGCGAACGTTTTTTTGTCGCCTTTTTATAGGCTGTCACGTTATACTTAATGAAAGAGGAAACCGGAATCCAAATTCGATGAAACAAGGAAGGAAAAGAAATTGCCAAGCAACTGGTTAGAAGAGATATATGAAAAAAGAAAACAAGAGCTGTTTCGCTTTTTATATGTGATGATGGGCGATAAGCAGGCTGCAGAAGATGCATTGCAGGAAACTTTTCTAAAGGCATATTTGCACAGAAGTAAGTATGTTGAAATGCAGCAGGAAAAAGCATGGCTTTATCAGATTGCGAGGAACACCGCTTATGATATGCTTCGAAAACGACGTAGAGAATTTCCTGTTGAAAAAGAATTGTTAGACTATGTTCGCGAAAGCACTTTGCAGCAGGAGGAATTGCATGGAGATTTTTTCTACATGGAAATGATTGCAGAATTAAACAACGTCGAACGCGAAATAGTTTCTTTAAAAATTATCGCAGGATTAACACACAAAGAAATTGCAAGGGTTTTGCATATGACAACAGCGAGCGTGAAAAAGCGATATGAAAGAGCATTAAACAAGTTGAAGGCAAAATATGAGGAGGCGTAAAGATGAGTAATGAGAAAATAGAAAAAATGCTTTATGATGCTCAGGAAAAACTTCCTACTACAAATTTAGAATGGAGGATTTCGGATATGGTAGAAAAGAAAAAAATTCGTATGAATAAAGTAGTAGCGGCTTGTATCGCATTTGTAATGTTTCTTGGAATTGGAGGAGGAACGGCACTTGCGAACATGGAGATGGATATTGATGCAAACAATTATTCTCAATGGGTAGATGTTCGAAGCGAGGGAAATTGGAATGCTTGTGAAAAGTTGATGGAGAAAAGAGGATTTGTAATTCCAGAAAATTTCGGAGATTACAAATATGATAGATATCGTACACTGCTTGTTGCACAAAAGGGAGATACGTATTTAGATGCACTAACAAAGAATGTATATAATCCAATTAATATAGAGTATGATGATGTTCCATCGAAGCAATACGATGAAAATGGTTATTTGGTTAACGTAGAAGGTGATGATGGTCAGTGGATAAACGTAAGTATAGGTACTTTAGATGAAGCGTACTGGTCCGCTTATTATGAATTTGAAAATATTGATGGAACCTGGATATATGCAGAAACGGAAAGAACCTTTGAATATGAGGGCATGACAATCTATGGAAAAGTACATCATTTTGAGTCAGGTGATAATATGAATTGGCGATGGGTAGATGAAAAGACAGGCGTTTGTTGGTGTGTGAATGTTCCAGTGGACAGCGAGATAGATAGTTTGGAAGTAGTGAAAACAATTATTGATTTGAATAAGTAATATTTGACAGAATCAGCCTCGGTTTATCGATTAAACCGAGGCATATTTTTATTCTACAGAAATGTAGACTTAGGGTGTATAAATTATTTGTAGGAAATATGTAATATCAGTTAAATACCTTACGGTTTGTATAAAGTTATAAATTAGTTTTATGAAAATTTCCCCGAAATGGGAATGATAAATGAAAGTTATTCACAGTCATTTAGTTCTAAGAATTCGCGTGCAGTCATAATCTGTGGCGAGGTTATACCAGATTCTAAGAGATCTTTGTCACCGGTTAGAATAATGTCGGCTTGGGCTTTAACAGCAGCTCTAAGAATAGTGCGATCGTCGATGTCACGAATTTTCGATTCGTCATCAATTTTGTCCTGTGGAATTGAAATCAGCTCAAAGGTACTTAAGGATGTGACTAAAAAATGTTCAAGTAAATGTACTTTAATTGGAAGTTTTGCGTAGAAAGAATTAACTAATTCTTCGAGAGATTGATAACTTACAATGCCTGTATTGGGTAAGGATACAGCTTTGTTAAATGCTTTCCGCGGCGTTCCTTCGAATTTTAACACCGCGGAAAACAAAATATTTGTATCAATCAGGATTCGCATTACGACGTCTTTCCCCAACCTCTTTACGAATCTTTTTACAAAATGTAATTACTTCTTCTTCTGTACCTAATCCAACTTTTTCAGCTTCTCCTTCAAGTTCTTTACTTAACCACTGCATTGCATAAACAGCAGGATTCATCATAGAAACTCTTTCTCCATCCCAAATTACCATTACTTTATCACCAGGACCGACGCCTAGCTTGTCTCTTATCTCTTTTGGAATAGTAATTTGCCCTTTTGGCATAACTTTAGCCATATCAACAATCATATCCATAGTAATATCTCCTTTCTTATAATCCTACATTTCCTACTTTCCCTACTTTTATTATATGCAACTATTTGGTAAATTTCAAGTGGAAATATTATTATTTGACACATACCCCCAGGGGGTATATTATGTAAATGTATTATTTAGTATCGAAATTTATAGAGAATACATAAAAGGAATCAAATAACATGGACGAAAATACTATCTTTGAACATCAGGATACAAATGAGACAAACAATTGCCCTCACTGTGCGAAGCACAAAGAGCGTTCGGAAAAAGAATACAAGGATTTAATCAACCGTCTTTCTCGTATTGAAGGACAAATTCGTGGAATCAAAGGTATGGTAGAAAATGATTGTTACTGTACAGATATTTTAGTACAAGTGTCTGCAGTTACATCTGCGTTAAATAGCTTTAATAAAGTGCTTCTTGCAAACCATATCAAGACTTGCGTTGCTCAGGATATTAAAGATGGAAAAGAAGAGACAGTGGATGAGTTGGTGACTACGTTACAGAAACTTATGAAATAATAGGATAGAATGGAATTCATTTCAAGAATTGCAAAGATAAAAGTGTATTTATAAGATAATTTAGAAAAGAGGAAATAGTATGAAACAATACAACGTAACTGGTATGAGCTGTGCAGCTTGTAGTGCCCGTGTGGAAAAAGCAGTCGGTGCTGTGCCAGGCGTAACTTCCTGTTCCGTAAGTTTGCTTACGAATTCTATGGGAGTAGAAGGTGATGTAGCAGAAAGCGAAATCATAAAGGCAGTAGAAGATGCAGGATATGGTGCGAGTCTAAAGGGAGGTGCTTCTGCGAGTAATCAGCCAATAGGGACTTCTCAGAAATCTGTGGACTATACGGAAGCGCGTGAGGCATTGGAAGACCACGAAACCCCAAAATTGAAAAAGAGATTATGCACATCCCTTGGATTTTTACTAGTACTTATGTACTTTTCCATGGGACATATGATGTGGGGCTGGCCAGTGCCAGAATTCTTTGAGCATAACATGCTTGCGCAGGGACTGTTACAGTTAATCTTATCTGCCATTATTATGGTGATTAATCAGAAATTTTTTATCAGCGGATTTAAGAGTCTAATGCACAAAGCTCCTAACATGGATACCCTCGTGGCGATGGGATCAGGTGCTTCCTTCATTTATAGTACCTACGCACTTTTTGCCATGTCTGAAGCTGTGACCAAAGGCGATATGGCTTTGGCACATGAATATATGCATGAGTTTTATTTTGAGTCAGCGGCGATGATTTTAACCCTGATTACAGTTGGTAAAATGCTAGAGGCTCGTTCCAAAGGCAAGACCACAGATGCTTTGAAAAGTCTCATGGAACTGGCACCGAAAACAGCTACCGTCTTAAAGGATGGCGAAGAGGTAACAGTACCAGTGGAACAGGTGCAAATCGGTGATGAATTTGTAGTTCGCCCAGGAGAAAATATTCCAGTGGATGGATTTGTATTGGAAGGAAGCGGTGCAGTAAACGAGGCTGCTCTTACTGGAGAAAGTCTTCCAGTAGATAAAGAACCGGGACATAAGGTTAGTGCAGCGACCATCAATCAGTCTGGATTTTTACGCTGCAAAGCGACACGAGTTGGAGAGGATACTACCCTTAGCCAAATCATTCAGATGGTGTCGGATGCTGCTGCTACGAAGGCTCCTATTGCAAAAGTTGCAGATAAGGTATCAGGCGTTTTCGTGCCAATCGTAATTTCTATCGCGGTAGTGACATTTCTCATTTGGATATTGGCAGAAGAGACCTTTGGCTTTGCTATCGCAAGAGCGATTTCGGTATTGGTAATTAGCTGTCCATGTGCTCTCGGTTTAGCGACACCAGTTGCTATCATGGTAGGCAGCGGCATGGGCGCAAAGCATGGTGTGCTTTTTAAGACTGCAGTATCTTTGGAGGAAGCAGGTAAGACGCAGATTATTGCTTTGGATAAAACAGGAACCATTACCAGTGGAAAGCCACAGGTGACGGACATTTATCCAGTAAATGGATTAGAAGAAAAAGAATTGTTGTCTTTCGCATATTCATTAGAATGTAAGAGTGAGCATCCTTTGGCACATGCCATTGTAGAAAAAGCAAAAGAAGAAAAGGTATTTGCCAAGAAGGTAACCGAATTTACCATTTTGCCAGGAAATGGCCTCCAGGCAAAAATTGGGGAAGCCGAAGTATATGGTGGCAATCGAAAATTCGTAGAAGAAAAACTGGAGAAGTTGTGTTGGATTAGCCCGGATGTTTATAAGGGACCTGCCTTAGATGCGGAAACCATCGCAGTAGCAGAGCAATTTGCTGCCGAAGGAAAGACACCACTTTTCTTCGCGAGGGGCATGGAACTTCTCGGAATTATCGCAGTAGCAGATACCATCAAAGAGGATAGTCCAGAGGCAATCCGACAGCTTCAGGGCATGGGCATCCACGTAGTAATGCTTACTGGCGATAACGAGGCTACCGCCAAAACCATCGGTGCACAGGCGGGTGTGGACGAAGTCATCGCAGGAGTATTACCAGATGGAAAAGAAGCTGTCATTCGAAGCTTGAAAACCAAAGGAAAAGTTGCTATGGTAGGAGATGGAATCAACGATGCTCCAGCTCTTACACGAGCAGATATTGGTATTGCTATTGGTGCGGGTACAGACGTTGCCATTGATGCGGCGGATGTAGTTCTTATGAAGAGCAGACTTACTGACGTGGCAGCGGCGATTCGACTTTCCCGTGCGACACTTCGCAACATTCACCAGAATCTGTTTTGGGCATTTTTCTACAATGCCATCGGTATTCCTTTGGCAGCAGGATTTTGGATTCCTATTTTCGGATGGGAATTAAATCCTATGTTTGGTGCAGCAGCGATGAGTTTATCCAGCTTTTGTGTCGTTACCAATGCATTACGATTAAATCTGTTCCCAGTATATCGGGCAGATAGAGATAAAAAAATCAAGCAAAGAAAAGAGGAAAAAATCATGGAAAAAACAATTTCAATCGAAGGTATGATGTGCCCACATTGCAGTGGCAGAGTGAAGGAAGCATTAGAAGCAAACGAAGCAATTGCAGATGCAGTAGTAAGCCATGAAACTGGCACAGCAGTAGTTACGCTTGCAGCAGAAATCTCAGATGAAGCATTAAGCAAAATCGTAACAGATGCCGGCTATAAAGTGACTGGAATCAAATAATGAAACGTAAATTATTAACGATTAGTTTAATACTCATATTGTGCCTTCCTTGTTTCATGGGATGTGGAAGCGGCAAGGAAGACAGTTCCGAAACAGAAAGACAACAAACGGAAAGTCAGCAAACACCACAGGCACAACCGCAAGAACCTACAACAGACGGGGCAACTTCCGGGACGGCAGCACCATCTACCAGTGGAGCATTACAAGTGATCGGCACCAAACTTTGCGACAGCAATGGTAATCCCGTTATGCTTCGAGGCTTGAGTACCCACGGAATAGCTTGGTTTCCAGATTATATAAATGCTACTGCTTTTAAGCAATTTCATGAAGAGTGGGGAGCAAATGTGATGCGCCTTGCCATGTATACGACAGAATACAATGGGTATTGTACAGGTGGAGATCAAGCCTGGTTAAAGACACTTGTAAAAAATGGTGTGGAATATGCAACCCAAAATGATATGTATGTTATCATCGACTGGCATATTTTGGCTGATGGTAATCCACATACTTATAAGTCAGAAGCACTTGCATTTTTTGAAGAAATGTCAGCCACATACGCGAATTACAATAATGTAATTTATGAGATATGTAATGAACCAAATGGTGGCACTAGTTGGGCTCAGATTAAGGTGTATGCGGAAGAAATAATTCCGGTGATTCGTGCAAATGATAAAGATGCAATCATCATCGTAGGTACGCCGAACTGGTGTCAGTATGTAAAAGATGCAGCTGCAGATCCAAGCACAGGATATGACAATATTATGTATGCACTCCATTTTTATGCTGCAACACATACCGATTGGCTTAGAAATGATATGGTAACAGCCATCAATTCAGGATTACCAATTTTCGTATCGGAATATGGTATTTGTGATGCTTCTGGAAATGGTGTCATTGACGAATATCAAGCAAACCAGTGGATGGAACTTTTGAATCAGCACGGCATCAGTTATTGTGGTTGGAATATATCTAACAAAGGAGAAACTTCAGCAATTTTTGGAACATGGTGTAACAAAACAAGTGGATGGACGGTAGATGATTTATCTTCGTCTGGAAAGTGGCAGTACGATATGCTCCGCAAGTATCAGCTTGGAAAGTAATGGAAAAGAAAACATAATTAGCCCAACCCCTGCATAGAATGTAAAAAACGTATTGCAGGGGTTTTCTCATGAAGAAATATATCGAAGAAAGAGCAGTGGAAATTGCCAATTACATTATCGAGAACAATGCCACCGTAAGGCAGGCAGCGAAACAATTTGGTATTAGTAAGAGTACCGTACATAAAGACTGTGCAGAAAGATTAGCGCAGGTCAATCCAAGTCTGGCGTCTGAAGTAAGAAAGGTGCTGGATGTGAACAAGGCAGAGCGTCATATACGAGGCGGTTTGGCGACAAAAGAAAAGTATTTGGGTCATGGTTGTGAGTAACAATATGATTACAAAAAAGAGTGGTAAAAAGGGCTAATATGTTAGCCTTTTTTATCACTTTATGTTAGAATAAAAGAGTATAAAAGAGAACAAAAGGAAAATCAAAATGGATCTGAAAAACAAGTGGACACAATTTTGGGACAAGTATATGAAAAGTCCAGTTGAGAAAATAGATGTTTCGAATTTCCCAACGGATGACATAGTGCGTTATCACATAGTTTTTTCGGGTCTTGTGCAGGGCGTCGGATTTCGATATGAATTATGGACGATTGCACAAAAACTTCAACTAACAGGTTTTGTGGAAAATCTGCCAAATGGAGATGTCTATGCAGAACTGCAAGGGCCTCGCAATAAGATTTTGTTTTCAGTAGAATCTATGAAATCTATTCCTAGGATACAGATTGAAAAACTCGAAATGTATGAAATGGATATCAAAAAAGAAACAGACTTTGAGATGAAAAATTAGACGAAAAAGGAGCAATTCGATTATGTCATTAATGAGCTTTATGACGCGTATGGGATGCAGAAAGAGTGATAAGAAACGCGATGCAGGACTCGTGTATCCAGAAGATGTGATTCGCAGTGAAAATATATCCTATGGACCTCATAAAATGAATGTATTGGATGTATATCGTCCCGAAGGAGCTGCCCCAAAACTTCCAGTTATCGTGAGTGTACACGGTGGGGGATGGGTATATGGTGATAAAGAATTATACAGTCACTATTGTTTGAGCCTGGCACAGAGGGGATTTGTAGTAGTGAACTTTACATATCGTCTTTCGCCAGAAAGTAAATTCCCATGCCATTTAGAGGATACGGTTATGGTATTTGACTGGGTGAAAAAGAATGCCACACGTTATGGTATGGATAGAGAAAATATTTTTGCAGTGGGTGATTCCGCAGGTGGTCATATTTTGGCACTTTATTGTGCGATGTGTACCAATCCAGAGTTCGCGGCGAAATTCGATTTTAAGCCAATCGAAAATCTGCTCCCAAAAGCAATCGCATTGAATTGTGCGGTTTTAGATATTGATGTTGCGAGAGAAGGTATGGCAGGTTCAACCATGAAACTGATGAAGGATGTTCTTCCAAATAAAGGAACAAGCGAAGAACTTGCATTGGTAAATCCTATCGCTTATGTGAATGAAAAATTTCCACCATGCTATATTATGACTGCGAATGAAGATTTCTTACGTGCACAACCAGACACGTTTACCAAGAAACTAGATCAATTAGGTGTTCCATACGTTTACAAAATGTATGGTAGCGAATTTGATAAATTAGGACATGTATTCCACTTGGATATGCGTAATGAAACTGGTAAATTATGCAACGATGAGCAGTGTGCATATTTTAAGTCTTTGGTAAAATAATGGAACGAATAAAAAAGAGTATCTCAAACGCACCGAAAGGTGTTGTGAGATACTCTTTTTATGATTTATTCTTCTATTTCTTTTGTGTAAAATACTTTTTTATCCAACATGCCGGCCTGTTGTGCTACTACTGTGGTACATACTGCATCACCGGTTACATTTACTGCGGTACGCAGCATATCGATAATACGGTCAATACCCATAATAAGTGCGATGCCTTCGGTTGGAAGCCCAACGGAGGTCAATACCATAGCAAGAGTAATAAGACCAACACCAGGTACGCCAGCTGTACCGATAGATGCTAAGGTTGCGGTGGCAATTACAGTTGCTAACATACCAGCAGTTAATTCGATACCATAGGCATCTGCGATAAATACGACTGCAACGCCCTGCATGATAGCAGTGCCGTCCATGTTGATGGTCGCACCGAGAGGAACGGTAAAGGATGAAATCTTGGTTGAAACACCAAGCTTGTCCTTTAAGGTTTCAATGGATAATGGAATACATGCATTGGAACTAGAGGTTGAAAATGCAAACTCCATAACCGGAAAAAATTTCTTAATAAAGGTAATTGGATTTAGTCGGGTAAATATAAACAGTAAAAACTGGTATATACCGAAGCACTGAAGTGCTAAAGCCAAAATTACGCAGCCCATATATTTCAGCATTGGTACGAATGCGTCAAAACCGATGGTCGCAATGGTGCGGGAAATCATACAAAATACGCCGATTGGCGCAGCCTTCATAACGGTAATCGTCATTTCCATCATCACGTCATTGAATTCTGCAAAGAATTTCGAAACGGTAGCGGCTTTGCTTCCCAGCTTCGCTAACATAATTCCCACAAAAACCGAAAATACAATAATTGGAAGCATGTCTCCGTCTGCCATAGAAGCAATGACATTCTTTGGAATAATATTTAAAATCGTATCTACCATGCTGACATTATCAGAAATGGTTACATCACCAGATTCTACTGAGGAAATATTCAGTCCCATACCAGGGCGAATAAAAATACCAAGTGCAAGTGCGATGCTAATTGCCAGTGCAGTAGTTACAATATAAAACACCAAGGTTTTTACGCCTACTTGTCCAAGGGTCTTGGTATCCCCGATAGACATGGTTCCGCAGATGAGACTACAGATAACCAAAGGAATAACCAGCATCTGCATCAGGCGGATGAAGCCATTTCCTACGATATACAAAATACCATCGATGAGAATGGTATCTTTTAACACTCCTGTCGGTAAGAAGAAATTAATAAGAAGCCCAAAAACGACACCCGCCAAAAGAGCGATAAATATCTTCGTTGAAAGGCCCATGTGTTTGATCTTTTTCATTAGTTCTTGCCTCCTGTAAATTTTTTTCGCTCCCCACATTACCATAGATGGAAAATACGTACAACTAAAACTTTCTTTAGTATGTAAAAAAATACAATGGAATATTCTTTACTTTTTCTTTGAGAGTACAAGTGTTATAATAAATATAATTCTATTACCAAAGGAGAAGGGTATGAAAACAGCATCAAAGTGGGAAAAACGCCGAAAACGTCTCTTTCATATTATTGAAGTCGGAAGTGACTTTGACGAGCATAGCCGTTGGTATGATTATGAAAATGCAGCAGCGATTATTTTGAATCTAGCAGTTACGATTTTGTATACATTTGAAGAGATACGTGTGCCTTATGGAAATATCTTAAATGTGATAGAGCAAATCACATTGCTCTTTTTTGCACAGGATTATTTTTTCCGTATCTGGACCGCAAAGTTTCAGTATGAGGCATTTCCAGAGTGGAAAGCGATTTTGAAATATATGACATCCATAAGTGGTATCATAGACGTGCTTTCTTTCCTCCCAGAATATTTACCAATATTCTTCCCGGGAGGAGCAGTAGCGTTCCGAATGATTCGAATCGTGCGAATCTTCCGATTGTTTAGAATCAATTACTACTTTGATTCCCTGAGTGTTATTACCGCAGTATTAAAGAACCGTAAACAGCAGCTTATGTCTTCCGTATTTATCATCGGAATGCTGATGATTGCATCCAGTCTTTGTATGTATAGCTTAGAACACGAAGCACAGCCAGAAGTATTTAGCAATGCATTCTCCGGCATTTGGTGGGCAGCTTCTTCCTTGCTTACGGTTGGATATGGGGACATTTATCCGATTACCACGCTTGGAAAAATATTCGGTATTTTCATCACCTTCCTTGGTGTTGGTGTAGTTGCTATCCCTACTGGTATTATCAGTGCGGGATTCGTCGAGCAGTATGCCGAAATGAAAAAGGCGGTTCATGTTGGAACAGAAAAAGACATGCAGTTTATCAAGATTCCTCTGAAAGAAAATGACCGCTGGGTTGGAAAAAGAGTTGGTGAACTAGGACTGCCAGAACAGGTTATCATGGCGATGATTAAGCGAGGAGAACGAAGCCTGATTCCACGTGGAGATGTGATGCTTCAGGACGATGATATTATTATTTTGGGTGCGGAACCATTCGGTGAAAAGACCGAAGATATTCATTTGACAGAAATGATTCTCCGCGAGGACAATCCGTGGGTCGGAAAACGAATTCGTGATTTGGATATGTCCCGCCACTCCATCATTATCTTAGTAAAACGTAAAAATAAAGTTAAGATTCCAAACGGAAATATGGTATTGCAGGAATGGGATCGCGTCTTCCTATATACAGATCAGTATGTAGTTGATGCCACAGATATAGAAGTATAAAAAGGGGTGCCTTACGGCACCCCTTAATTTTTATAAATTGAAGTATTTGTCAAACTCCGCTGGATGAGGAATCTTCGCCATCTCTGCACATTCTTTACGTTTCATCGCGATAAAGTTCTTGATGAGCTGTTCTGGGAATACGCCGCCGGCGGTTAAGTAATCGTGGTCTGCTTCCAATGCATCCAATGCATCATCCAAACGAGTAGGAAGAGAAGAAAGCTTTGCTTTTTCTTCTTCTGGTAAATGGTAGAGGTTCATATCGTATGGTCCCCAGCCATTTGCATGTGGGTCAATTTTGTTCTTGATACCATCGAGACCTGCCATAAGAAGTGCTGCGTAGCAAAGGTATGGATTACAGGTTGCGTCTGGATTACGGATTTCAAAACGACGTAAGCTTGGAGTTTTTGCATAAGCAGGAATACGGATAACTGCACTACGGTTTGAGGTAGCATATCCTACGGTAACTGGTGCTTCGAAACCAGGTACAAGTCTCTTGAAGGAGTTGGTACTTGGGTTTGTGATAGCACAGAGTGAGGCGATATGTTTCAAAAGTCCGCCCATGAAATAATGTGCTGTTTCACTTAAGTGTGAGTAGCCATTGTCATCAGAGAAAACTGGTTCGCCGTCTTTTAATAAAAGCATATGTACGTGCATACCATTTCCCGCTTCGCCATAAACAGGTTTTGGCATAAAGGTTGCCACCTGTCCGTACTGCGCTGCAGTATTGTGAACGACATATTTAATCATCATAGAAGCATCTGCCATTTTTGACATCTGGCCAAGCATTGGTTCGATTTCGAACTGTCCAGCAGCACCTACTTCTGGATGATGGTATTTAATCGCAATGCCCATCTTTTCTAATTCTAAGCACATTTCAGAACGAGCTTCGTAAGTGCGGTCAAAAGGTTTTGCGATGTGGTAGTTTTTCTGATGAGGAACTACGCAGCCTAAGCCTTCGGTATCACTGTTCCAATATGCCTGTTCCGTATCAATTTCCACACCGATAGAGTCCGGACGTACTGCCCAGCCTACCTGGTCGAACATGTGGAACTCGAACTCTGGCAAAATCAACATCGTGTCTGCGATACCAGTCTCTTTCATATACTGTTCCGCTGCCTGAACAATGTTTCTTGGATACTGATCCAATGGACGATTGTTTGGATAATCGATAACCATGGCATTTCCTGTAATTGAAAGTGTAGGGATATCACAGTATGGGTCGATGATTGCGGTGTCCAAATCTGGGATAAATACCATGTCACTCTTTTCTACCACTGCGTAGCCGTAGTTGGAAGCATCGAAACCGATGCCATTTTTCATGGTGTCTTCGTTAAACTGAGAAGCTGGAATCGTTACATGGCGGAACTGACCGTTGATGTCAACGATTTTGAAGTCTACCATCTGGATTCCTTCATCCTGGATGAATTTCATAATGTCTTTTGCTGTCTTAGCCATTCGTATATTCTCCTTTTCTTAAATTATAAATTTTCCGAGGTTCATAATAAAAATATTATATCATATGCAAGTATACTTTTTCCACTAATTGCAAATACTTCCATTGTAAAAATTATTCAGTAGGAGGTATCCCTTATGGCACAGTTATCAGAAAAAGAGTTTGCTTCGATTCAGGAGCTTCTCTCAGACGAAGACCTTTTAGTAAAAAAATTTAAAATGCTTGCAGAGCATGCGACAGATGAAAAAGTGAAATCCAAAATGCTGGAGATTTCCGATAAACATCAGGCACATTTAAATGAACTTTACGCAAAACTATCATAGGAGGTCAGAGGTATGCCAGTATATACAGAAAAAGAAATTTTAGGTGATGCATTATCATCACAGAAAGCCACTACAGAGCTTTTTAATAAGGCATCAAACGAATGTGTACACGAAGATGTGAGAGAAACCCTTCTCGATATTTTAGAAGAGGAACACGAAATCCAGCAGGATGTGTTCTGTATGATGCATGAAAAAGGTATGTATCCAACACCAGAAGCAGATGAGAAAAAAGTACAGCAATTGAAACAGCAGTATTCGCAGTGCGTAAAATAGCGGGTTAGCTCTATAAGAGCTTTCCCGCTATTTCACGTATTGGCAAATACTTTTTCTATTCTTGTACTTTAATATGTGGTATACTTGGTTTAAGAATGGAAGGATATACGGATGGCGAAGAGCCATAGAAATAATTTAAGGGGAGCGAAAATACAAGAGCGAGAAAAAGGGATTTGTAACAAGCAAAAAAGAGCGTTTTGCATACTGCCTGTTCTTCTTAGGACAGAATATTCTCTGGGGATATGCAGGATATGTAGAAACATTTTTGACAGACATTGGGATTGCAGCAGGAACAGCGGCAGTGATTCTGTTGGTGCCAAAGCTTTGGGATGCCATCAACGATATGCTTTTTGGATATCTCATCGATAGAACGAAATTTAAAAATGGGCAGAAGTTTATCCCATGGGTGAAAATTGGTGTGACAGCCATCGGACTTACGACTATCGCACTTTTTGCCATTCCAGAGTCGATGAACGAGACCATCAAAATCGTTTGGTTTTTGATTGCATACATATTATTTGATATCAGTTATACTATTTTGGATGCACCAGCATATGCAGTAACCACAGTTATGACTTCCGATGTACAGGAACGTACCTCCATCATCGCAGGCGGAAAACTCTGGGCTATGGTAGGTGGTGTTGTAGCGACACTTTTGGTGCCATTGCTTCGTCCTAGACTTGGCTGGGCTTTGGGCTGCATCGTATTCGTAGTGGTATCTGTCATCATGATGATTCCTATGATGTTTTCCGTAAAAGAACGTCACAGCGAAACATCCACGGCAGAAGAAAATCCAGGATTAAAGGAAATCCTTCACTACTTAAGACACAATAAATATTTAATCGTGACATTAGTTGCAATGCTCCTTTTAGGTATCGCCAGCTTAGAGCAAAAGATGGCAATCTACATGGGACGTATCTGTCTCGGTCAGGAAAATACCGCAACACTCGTAGCCGCAGGTGCAGCAGTTTCGGTTATCATTGTATCCGCGGTCGTACCAAAGCTCTCTCGTAAATGGGACAAATTCTACGTGCTTTGTGCAGGTCTTGCGTTTACCGTGGTAATGAATCTGGTGGCTTATTTCGTGGGCTATGACAGCCTGATTGTTACTATCGTAATGACCATGTTCAAGTGTGCAGGTTTAGGATTCTGGTCCGTAGTTATTTACATGCTGATAGCAGATACGGTAGAGTATGGAACCTACAAAACTGGTACAAGAGCCGCAGGCATTTCTTTTAGCTTACAGACCTTTGTGGCAAAGTTAAAGAACGGTCTTATCGGCACTGTAGTACTTTTCTCTCTTTCTGCCGTAGGTTTCGTAGAAGGCGAAAATGCAGTGCAGCCAGCAGGTGTAGCAGACGGTGTATGGGCACTGTTCTGTCTGCTTCCAGCAGCAGGCTTTGCCATCGCATTGGTAGTTTTATTAGTATTTTATAAGCTTCGTTCGGATGAAGTGCAGGTAATGTCTTTGTACAACAACGGGGAGATTTCACGCGAAGAAGCAGAAGGAAAATTAGCAGAAAAATATGGTCGTGCAGGAGAAAAATAATGACTTCCGAAGTAAAAGTATACTCTCGTGAAAATGATGAAATTCAAAGAGTGCAGGTAGTCCATTTGGACGATTGGTCGCAGCTGGATTTTCTGTGGCTGAAACAGGAAACTATGGAGCAGCAGATTGCGGCATTGGGATGTTTTCGAGATATCTATGCCAATTATCTCGTGCCAGCATTTCCATGGATCTTTCCACAGATGGTGATGTTTGCTTTGCCAGAGGATGACGAGATGTATGATGTGCTAGTGGACTGTGCCAGAGCAGGCATGCAGGTCGGCGAGCACGTATATTATAAGAGCAAAGAATATGGAAATGTCACTGACCCGCTTACCATTGCCACCATCCTTTTGCAGGATGGTGTAAAGCTTAAAAATGGGAAACCTGTTTTCGCAAATAAAGAGGCAGAACGCCTTTATCACGAGCTGGAAAAACGTGGCTGTGTGCACATTGTATGTGGCAAGTTTCCTTCCACCAAAATCATTCCAGTGGGATCATTCGCAGGATATATGTCCCAGGTGGAACAGACAGCCAAGCTGAAGGCAAACGCACACTTCTTCATCATGGACCCATTCGACTGTGCCACCGTTTATGATCAGGTAGGTACACCATTTGGACTTTGTATCAAAGACGGAGTGGTAGAAAATCCACCACTCTGTGGAAGAGAAGCATTGCTGGTAGAAAAGGATGGCGTCACATATATTTCGAAAATTGATGTCCGGGACTTGCTTATCAAGGTGAATGAAAAGACTTATATTCCGGGAAAAAATGCGACTATTTACACCCGACCAGAACGTGCCAAAACTCCGGATGTAAAAGGGACGCATCTCGTTATCATAGGCCGCCGCGTGGTTGCCGTAAAGCATGGAGGAAAGGTAGAAATCCCAGCTTCCGGATTCGTCTTGACCGTAAGCAAAGGATGCAAGGTAGTACCCGGTGACGAAGTGACCTATCACGGTCTCAAGGATGTACAATTCGGTATCCAGGTAGGAAACAGCATCATTCGAAAAGGCGTGAAAACCGAGCAGTTTATCTCGAAGTTTTACAATATTTATCATTTAGAGAGAGTGCCATACCCACCATGCCTGTTTCCAATGGATTTCGAAAAAGCCCGTGCTGCCCGTATGGCTATCGGTGCAGATAAAGATGGTAAACCAGTGCTTTTCTGGGCAGAAGGCAAAGGAAAGTTAGGCTATGTTGCGGGTGAAGATAGCACGGGGGCCAGCCTTACGGAAATGGCGGAAATTGCAGAGGATTTGGCTCTTCGCAATGCAGTGAATCTGGACGGAGGCGGCTCCGCACAGATGCTGGTGGACGGAGTACGAGCATTGCACATATCGGACCGAAACAAAGAGGATAATAGTGATGCGGAGCGACTGGTGCCGCTGGGGTTGATTGTCAGATAAGGAGGAAAGAGATGTTAGTTTTAGTATACAGAAAATGTAGCACTTGCCTCAAGGCCCTCAAGTGGCTCGAGGACAACAATATCGCGTTCGAGGAACGTCCGATCAAAGAACAAAACCCAACCTACGAAGAGCTAAAAGCATGGTATCAAATGAGTGGTTTGCCACTGAAAAAATTCTTCAATACAAGTGGCTTAATCTACAAGGATTTGGGACTGAAAGACAAGATGCCTACTATGTCGGAAGAGGAGCAATTACAGCTTCTCGCAACAGATGGAATGCTGGTGAAAAGACCATTGGTAGTAGGCGAGGATTACGTGCTCACTGGATTTAAAGAAAAAGAGTGGGAAGAAAGGATGAAAGCATAAATGAAATCATACCTGATTAAAGATACGACTAAAGAAGAACGCATAGAACTGATTCGCCAGTGGATTCCTTCGGATGAAGCAATGGAAGACTGCGACATCGATTTGTGGGATATGTATCGTGACTATATCAATGGTACACGAGAAATCGCAGAGATAAATGCTGCATTTGTGGAAGAGGAATAAACACGAGATTTTGTTGTATTAAGTAATAGACACCTAAAGAGATATCTTTAGGTGTTTTTTATATTTGAAAAAAAGATAGCAAGAAAAAACAAGAATTTACAAGAATGGAAGAGTTGTTCATTTTCGGTTTGCTATTTCTACGATATAATGAGCGCAAAAAGGAGGTGCGAGAATGAGTACAGACAGTTTATTGCATCAAAAAATGCAAGATAAGGGAATAAGTAAAAGATGGTTAAGTGAACTAGTTGGTGCTTCAGAAAGAACAATCAGTAAATACATAAATGGAACAACGGTAAGTGGACCATATTTAACAAAAATACTAGAAATACTAGATATTTCAGTAGAAGAGTGGAATCAATGCATAAATGTAATGAATGATACAGATAGGAGAAAATGCGAATGGGAAAATATCAAAGAGTGAGAGAAATTATACGTGAAGTTATGAAAGATGGTAAAGTACATACACCAGAAGAGTTAGAAAGAGCTTGTGAAATAGAAGGGGTATATTTACACAAAGACCGAGGTCCAATTTATAACATAGTACACCAATTGAAACAAAAGGGTGAGATAGCTTCAGATGGTGAGAATGGATATATATCTATTAATGCAGAGCGAATAAATATGGAGCCTAACAATAAATGTTTTATGTTGGAGACTACACAAGTGAATTTATCTGATTTTGAGATAGTAAAACCTTCCATTCGAAGAAAGACAAAACAAGTAGTTAGTGTTTTTGAAAATGGTGATATAGCCATGAATGAAGCATTAGTAAAATTATTGAATACAGGTGCTGTAGAGATACGAATCAAAAGAGATTGTGGACAGTTATTGCTTATTCCAAATGGAGAAGAAAGAATTGAAATTGGAAAAAATAGCAGGTTCAAAAATTATGAGATTTATGAGAAATTAAAAGGGAGAAAAGTTAAATTCCCAGTGTATTATGTTGGAGAATGGAATGAGGAAAACGAGTTCTGGTTGGGAGACTTGACTACAATAAATCCAAATAGAACTGTTGGAAGAAAAGGAAAATAAGAGTAGGAATTTTAAACCGTTTATCTTATGCTAGATAAGCGGTTTTTTATTTTTAGGTACTACCATATATGGAAGTAGTTTCCTTCTAAAATATGCTATAGTAGTTTTGAAAGGATTTTAGACAGGTTTTAACTATATAAAAAAGGGTGTACGTTATAATAAAACTCACTATTATGTTAGGGGGGATAATAATGACAGATGAATTAATGGTGGCACTAATAAGTGCAATTACCGGATCCTTTTCGGGTGGAATAGTAAATTTTATATTAGAAAAAAGAAAGGAACATCGAGAAGATAAAAAAGAGAAAGAGAAACTGAAAAAAGAAATATATGAAACACGTCCAGAGCTGGACATCGTTGAATATAAGGATTATATATCTAGACCAGGATACGGGATAAAACAAAAATGTGATATAAACATATTCCTTGCCAAAATTAAGGATGTTTCAATTCAAGGGGATGGGGTAGAAGCACAGTTTCATGAAGAACATTTTAGGCAGGAGGAATGGTGTTGTGTGATTTATACATTTAAAAATAATGGAAAAACAGATATCCAGTGTATAAATCCAATTTGTAATAATAAGAAAACTACAGTTCTATATGATGTTAAAAAAACTAAAATGGGATTAGAGTATGGATTATTAAATTATTCAGAATGGTTTGATAAGAAAGTTCGTATTGGAGAATCATTTACAATGAAAGTGTGTTATCACAAGGATTGCATTATTGCAGGTATGGTTTCAGCACTTATGGATATGGGATTTCAGGATGATAACGGAAGATATTGGAGTCAACCTTTATTTGCACCATACGAAAAGATATATAATGCGAGTATGATATCACACGAGGCTTATCGAGATGCACTTTTGCCAAATACAGCGATAAAATGTTTTATGGAACCATGGTTATGGTAAAAAGTTACTGCGCATAAGCATTCGTTTATGACTTTAATATATCACGGCAGCAAGTTGCTTTTCTGGAGAAAGATAGGGAAATCAAGGGTTGTGGGAGTTTAGAAGGGGATTTTTATACCAAATTTATGCCAATTTTTAGTGGATTTGGAGCTGTGACATGGCTAAAAAGTGAATGTATAAAAATTAACACAAAAGTTATTATGAAGAGAATAACAAGATACTAACAGAGAGGATTAATGCGATGGGTTATGTAGAGGACAAGGAAAAAACGGGAGGAATGGTAGGTGGAATTGGATATTTCCATCAGGATTGTGCGAGTATTAAGTTTATATTTGAGTATTTAGAAAATGGGTTGGAAGAGATTTCTTTTGAAACTTTGGATGATTTCTACCTTGTATTAAAAGAAGAAAGGATATCAGTGCAAGCCAAGATTAATTGCTTGGATGTTAAGTATGTAAGAAAATTATCGAAAAAATATAAAGCTCAAGATATACAGTATTTTGTTGGTTCATCAATTAGTGATGATATTAGGACTGTTATACAATATAAGAATAGATATATGGAGGCAATATCTGGAAAAACTAATTTAAACAAAAATGAATTATACAATGAGTTTAAAGAATGTTGTCAAAAACGTAATTTAGATTCAGAATTCATTTTGAAATGTAATTTTTTTAGTTTAGAGGATAATAAAGTTGCGTTAGCAAAACAATCAATTAATGAGTGGGCGGCAAAGAAAAAAATTTACATTAATGCTTCAGAGCTATTTGATGCATTATATTCGAAAATTAATTTCCTTAGAACTGTAGGAGGACATCTTTCAAGAACCGATATATACGAAATAATAAATAAACATAGCGAGAGTCGAATAGAATCATTCATACCTAAGCAAGATAGAATGTCGTCTGTTTTCGAAGATGAACAAAAGAGAAATTTGGAAGAATATTTCAATGATTTAATTATTAGATACCCAGATGTTCTAAGTAATGAATTGAATCTTATAAAAGCTCTATTAGTAAACGAGCAATTAGTAGAAGCAAAAAACAGAATGAACAAGATGGCAATATCGTGCCCAGAAATTCGACAAGTATGGTTTATGGTTTTAAATATTTTAGGGGAACATAAGCGTGTAATAGGAGAGGCGGAGAATGGTAGCGATTGGCAGAACGAGGAGAAAATAGAGATAGCAAGGGCGTATACTGGTATTAATAATCCAGAGGCAGCAATAGAAATTCTGAAAGAAATTGGAGAAGAGAATTGGACTTTTTTCGAATGTTATTTGTATGCCATTAATAATAAAAATATGGAAATAAATGATGTGGCAATCGAGTATATCAAAAAATGTATTCAAGATAATCCAAGATTTGTGGATGGATTGGTATTTGGCGCATCGTTAATATATAGGACTGATGTAAATCTGGCAGTTGAATATATTGATCAAGCTTTAGAAATTGATGAGAAATATCCTAATGCATATAGATTACGCGCGGAAATTAGCAAATTATATGATGACTATTGTAACGTTATTGAGAATTATGAAAAATATATGCTATATAGTTCGGATTATGATAATTGTGATGTTTTGATAGAAATTGCATGTAATAAATATTTGGGTAAATTTGACGATTGGCAAGAAGCATTCTGTGCTTGGAATAATGCTTTTCGTCAAAGCAAACAGTTAACGGAAGATGTTACTATTGGAGTAGTGAACATTGGAATGGAAAAAATAGATATGTTTAAAATAGTGTCTGGAGTTAATAAATTATCTATCTTGCATAACAATAAAGAAATATTTGCTTATGAAAGCGGTCAAGGATTGTCTAGAGCTGGTATAGGGATTTTTTGTAGAGGATTTGAGTACCAAACAAGAAAGATGATTGCTGAATTGAGTAAGAATCCTATCAATAATGGGGAAAGAACAATTATACGTGACTCTGCGCACCCGGCAATATACAAATTTTATGATGATATGGAAACGTTTAATAATACAATTAAATGTTTAATAAATACAGGAAAAATTCATTTTAACAAACATTATGGGGAGCACTTAGTTGAATATATCTCGGGAGTAAATGAGATACAAACAAATCTTGTGGTTAAGAATGGAGCGCTAAAAGGGAAAGTGAAGATTGGAGAAATTACCTTGAATGTGGATATTCCCGAATTGAAAGAAGGATTTGTACAGTTTAAAAAGCAGTATGATAATGAAATGATTATTGAGGCGGCAATTGTGTTATATTTTGATGAATATACTCAGACTTTGATTTTGTTTCCGAAAACAGCAGTTAAGTTAACGACATATTAAGTTATAAAGCGATTCAAAAGAAAAAGTGAACGAGTAAGAAAAGAGTGTAACAAAAAGTGCAACTTGGAAGTGGTGTAAGATGGCTTGCGGTTGCATTTTTTGCATATATGTTGTTGTGTTAAATGAAGAATTTGCTTTCGAAAACGGAAACGGATAAAGTGTATATATAAGGAAAATTAATTTATAGCTAACAAAGGAGAGAGGCAGATGGATAATAGAGATAATGTATTGCAGTCTGAAAAAGGGGCAGAAGCGGCGTGGAGAGGATTTTCGACGCAAACATTATATATAGCAGGAAGATTACTGGAATGTGATGATAATGAACTGGAATTTTACCCTGAACAAGTTGAAGATTTGTTGGTGAAAAGAGGGAAAAGTATTAGTGAGCTTGTCCAAGTAAAAAACTTGACGAAGGATTTATCGTTGTCAGACTTGTCTCCACAAAAACAAGATTCATTCTTTAGAAGATGCTTAAAGTATAAAGATAATGAGGAGATTATTTTAAAGGTAGTATCATTTGGAAATGTAGGAAGTGAAATGTTAACTTTACTGCAGGCGGATGATAGAACAGAAGCAAGCATTGCAAAGAAATTAGTGTCGTATGGTTATGCGATTGAGGACGTTGAATGGCTATTAACTCATTTGCAAGTAGAAAAGGTAAGCGAAGATGTGCTTCAAAAAAATATAGAAGTAGAAATGAGGAAATATATAGAAATTGCAGCGGCAACAGAGTTGGCATATGAAGTACTGATTTATTATATTTATAAACTGTCCAGAGAAACTGAGTACACATCAAAGAAGAGATGGGAGGAGAAGATAAGCAATATTGCAAGGAACATAGCATCCATTGATTCATTA
>JAFUPI010000036.1 GCA_017481285.1 Agathobacter sp.
ACAACAGACGACCCAGCAGATACATTAGAATGGCATCAGAAAATCAAAGCTGATGAAACATTCGATGTACAGGTAGTTCCAGCTTGGAGACCTGAAAAAGCTATGGGTATCAACAAACCAGGCTTCGTTGATTACTGTGCAAAATTATCAGAAGTTTCAGGCGTAACAGTTAACTCTTTTGCTACATTAGTAGATGCTTTAAGAGTACGTCTTGATTACTTCCACGAAAATGGATGTACTATTTCTGACCACAGCTTAGATTACGTTATGTATGAACCAGCTACAGCAGAAGAAGTAGAAGCAATCGTTGCAAAACGTCTTGCTGGCGAACTTGTTTCTAAAGTTGAAGTGAAGAAATTCGAAACTGCTATCATGGTAGAACTTGGAAAAGAATACCACAAGAAAAACTGGGTAATGCAGCTTCACTATGGTGTAAAACGTGATAACAACCAGAGCATCTTCCGTAAACTTGGACCAGATGCAGGTATCGACTGTATCAGTAACTACACACCATCTTCAGAAATGGCTGATTTCTTAAATGCATTAGCAGAAACAGATCAGTTACCAAAGACTATCCTTTACTCATTAAACCCAATCGACAATGCAGCTATCGGAACTATCCTTGGATGCTTCCAGGATTCTTCTTGCGTTGGCAAAATCCAGCAGGGTTCTGCTTGGTGGTTCAATGATAACAAACAGGGTATGATTGACCAGATGGTATCTCTTGCAAACCTTGGATTGCTCGGAAACTTTATCGGTATGTTGACAGACTCTCGTAGCTTCTTATCATACACAAGACATGAATATTTCCGTCGTATCGCTTGTGAACTTATCGGTGGATGGGTAGAAAACGGAGAATATCCAAACGATGAAAAGACATTAGCAAAGATTGCAAAAGGTCTTGCTTACAACAATGCAGTTAGATACTTTGGATTTGATTTAGAGACTAAGTAGTTTTTCTAAATACTACGAAAAGCGGACTATGTATATTATAAAATATGGACACGACTTTCGCTCTTAGCGTCCTCATTACGTTACTAATCTCATGTCGATTGCTATCGCCATTCGCTAAGTAACGATGGGCCGCTAAAGGTCCAATTTTATAATATACATAGTCCGCTTTTCTTACTATTTCAAAGATACTTAGTTTCTAAATCAAAAAGTATCTTGCTATAAAAAGGGGCTGTCGCAAATTTATATTTTGCGACAGCCCCTTGAATTTTTATTACATGTTCTGTGGTTTTTCTGGGATAATGATGGCTGCAATGATGTAAGCGAGGATTCCGCCACCAGCAGCTGCACATAAAACAACTACGCCAAGTCGTACTAATGTAGGATCCAGGTTGAAATAATCTGCAACGCCAGAACATACGCCACAAAGCATTTTGTCTGAGGTATTTCTATATAATCTCTTTTCCATTTTATATTCCTCCATATGTAAAATATATGTCATTTCTGACAATGTCATCATATCTTAATTGTACGAATAATGCAAGGAAAGAGACCTAACAGGTTAAAAATCAATTATAACAGGTTAGTTATAACTCAGAATATCCGAATGGATTTGCAAATGCATCTACAGCTTGTCCATTCTTACACATTGGGCATTCATCTGCTGGGCAGTTACGATAGTCTGGTAGGTCTTTTACGGAGAACAGGGAGTAGATAGGTTTTCCAAAGCATGTATTCCCAACACTAAATACACTACAAATGCCCCTTACTTTTGCTCCATAGTATTTGATAGCTTCTGCTGTTTTTGCAAGAGTTTGTCCTGTTACAGCGGTAGCTACTAAGAGGATAACGCTCTTTCCTTCAAACATAGGCTTGAGGTTGTCACGAACAATATACTGTCCGGTTGAACTTAATTCCGTTGTGATAACGTTGATTGCTTTATATACGTTAACGTTTACGAAACCACTCTTTGTCAATTCATCTGCAAGATATGCACCGATAACCTGGGTGCCTTCCATACAAACAATAGTGTCAACTACGGTTGTAGGCGGAATCTTCTTAGCGAATTCAGCAGCTGCAGCACGAGATTCGTGTGTACGGCTCTTGATAGCAGTCATATCCAGATAGTAATTGGTATGAGCATGTGGTGTGATAAAATGACCAGGGATTGCTCGTAAGATTACGTCTGGATTTTCTTTCATAGTGATTAAAATTCTTTCTTGCATAGTAATGTCCCCCTTTTGTTGGATAAATTGTCCAACAATTATATAAATATATTATAAAGTGTTGTGCAACTTTATGCAATACGTATTTGTTGAGATGGAGAAAAATATGGTATAATAATGAAAAAATTAAAGCAATGCAGGAGAAGATTATGTGTTCTGTGGGGTATACAAAAAGGATAAATCAAGAATTAGAACCACTTATACAGGAAGCCAAACAACGTGTATCAGAACATTCAACCGCTGAGCAGGTTATTGTTGTAAAGACAGTGAAGGGAAATGTACATTTCTTTGCGAACAATGTATCAGACCAGAAATATGAAGAAGAAAAAGAATTTGTTCAGAAATTGATCGAAGAAGATGATGCTGTGATTGATTGCATAGTATGTATGTGGGATGATTTTAATTTGGACCTGCCATCTATGAACTTTAGAAAATTGTTGTTGGCAGCCAATGAAGAGAACAACCATGCCAAGATATGTTTAGGGGATGGAACGAGAATGAGAACAATTCAGAAATGCATGCCATCACCCTTATAATATGCTTGATAAATGAAAAGTAATTTTCGGCTTAGACGAGCAAATAAAAGTCCCCGTGTAATATATATAATTTAGAAGCCTTATACTAATACAGCGATAAATTATATATATTACACGGGGACGTGTTGTTTAACTTGGATAGCCGAAAATTACTTTTCGTCTAATTTATCAAGCATATCCCATACACCGAGCATGTACATGATACCAAGAGCACGGTCATATAAGCCGTAGCCTGGACGTACGTTACCTGGTTCTTCATCCCAAAGATGACGACCATGGTCTGGACGGATGTATCCTTCGTAACCGCAATCATGGTAAGCTTTTAAGATGTTAAGAATCTGTGTGTCACCATCGCAGTCACGGTGAGAAGCTTCAGAGAAGTCACCGTTTTCGAAATGTTTTACGTTACGGATATGTGCAAATGCAATACGATCGCAATGTTTACGAACGATTGATGGAACATCATTGTCTGGGTTAGCATTTAAGCTGCCTGAACATAATGTTAAGCAGTTGTATGGGTTATCAACCATCTTTAAGAAACGGTCGATGTTTTCTTCACATGTTAAGAGACGTGGAAGACCGAAGATATCCCATGGTGGATCGTCCATATGGATAGCCATCTTAATGTCACATTCTTCACATGTAGGCATGATAGCTTCTAAGAAGTATTTCAGGTTAGCCCATAATGCTTCTTTATCAACTGGTCTGTAAGCTTCGAAAAGCTCGTCTAACTTAGCCATACGTTCTGGTTCCCAACCTGGGAATGTCATACCGCCTAAGTTGTTTAAGATGTAGTCAGCCATTTCCTTAGGGTCGTCATGGATACGAGCTGCTTCATAGTAAAGAGCTGTAGAGCCATCACCTACTGGATGGAAAAGGTCTGTTCTTGTCCAGTCAAATACTGGCATGAAGTTATAACAAATAACTTTAACGCCGAATTTTGAAAGGTTTTTAATTGTTTCGATGTAGTTTGCGATGTACTGATCACGAGTTGGAAGACCAATCTTGATGTCGTCATGTACGTTTACTGATTCTACAACGTCCATGTTGAAACCGTATTCATCAAGCTGTTTCTTAACTTCTGCGATTTCTTCTACTGACCAAACTTCACCTGGCATTTTGTGGTGTAAAGACCAAACGATGCTGGTTACACCTGGAATCTGTTTGATATAGTTTAAAGAAATTTTGTCATTTCCTTCACCATACCAACGAAAGCCCATCTGCATTGGCATAAAAATACCCTCCTTATATTATACATTTAACATTATACATGTTACTAAAATTGATTATATCATAGATTTGCCTACAAAACCACTCTTTTTTTTGCGAGATGGTAGGCTCCTAAAAGGCCTGCACTGTTTTTTAATTCCGCAGATAGAATGGTTACATGAGAAAAACTTGGCATGATAAAAGATGCCTTTTTTTCATTAATTTTGTTTAAAATAAGTGGCTGAGCCATGATTCCGCCGCCTAAAACGATACATTTCGGATTGAAAATATGTGTAAGAGTAGATAAGCCGAGCATAATCTCGTCAACCCATCTATCCAAAATATCCATTACTTCCGGATTGTCCAAGTGCTGAAAGATTTCACGACCGCTTGTTAGTGAGCTGTCGTATTCCTGTGCCATACGAACAAGAGCAGTGGTGGAGGCGTGTTTTTCATAGCAGCCGTCAAAATAATCTGTTCCGTTCAATCGTTCCTCGCTGTGGGTTACGATTGCCCCGAATTCTGCAGCAGAAAAACTGGAACCATGATAGATTGCTTTGTTTTCTATTACTGCGCCGCCTACACCAGTGCCGTATGTAAGGCATAAGAAACTGTCATACTCTTTTCCAGCACCATAGAATGCCTCGCCTAATGCGGCTGCATTTACATCATTTTCCACGGCAACAGGAACGTGAAAACGTTCCTCTAAGATTTGGCGAATCTGCATTCCGGTATAATTTGGAATGTTTTGGTTGGCATAGATAATGTATCCTTCGTCTGCATTTACTTGTCCTGCAGTACTGATGCCGATTGCATCATAGCCAGATTCTTTTTCGATCAGTTCAATGAGCATGTCAATGATATGTTGTCCGCCAAGCTTAGCATTCGTAGGGGTTTCAGATATATCCTGGAGCACATCATCTATACAGCTTCCATATTTAATAGAAGTTCCGCCTACGTCAAAAACTAATATTTTCATACGATTCTCCTAAGCGCGTACCTTAAATACGCATTTTCTGATTGCAGTTTCTGTTCCAACTGTAATAGCAGGCATGTGAGGTTCGTTTGCCATACAAACCATGAAATTGCCGATTCCCATTGTGCAGCTGGTTAAGGTATCTGTGAGTGCAAAGCCGATATCCTTTTCTTCGCTAAAATCAGGACATACAAACTCTTTTTCATCGCCGATGTCAATACGTTCTACACCGATCAAATCAATTTGAATATCATGATATTTTTTGTGAACCTCAAACTTTTTACTGTCTTTCTCAGCGGTTTCGGCATCCATAACATTTACAAATACGTCATCACCAGAGATGACGGTTTTTCCCAGTGGGAGTTCTTCTAATTTATTTTCTGCAATAAAACGAAATGCGATGTCTAAGTATTCAGAGGTGCCCAAATACTTTTCAATGTTTGATATTTTATCGTAAATCATATGCTTTTCCTTCTATAATAATAGTTATTCCTGAATCGCTTTATAGAAACGCTGTGCAATTTCCAAAGGTCTGGTAATTGCACCACCTACTACAACAGCATGAGCCCCCAATTCTAACATTTTCTTTGCCTGGTCAGGATAGTGCACCTTTCCTTCTGCGATAACTGGAATAGGAAGCTCTTTCACAAGTCTTTCAACCAATTCATAGTCAGGTCCGTCCACCTTTGGTGAGTATGGGGTATAACCGCTCATGGTGGTTCCGACGATATTTACACCTGCTTTCCAAGCATTTACGCCTTCTTCAAAAGTAGAGATGTCTGCCATAAGGGCGATGTCTGGATATTTTTCGCGAATTTGCTGGATGAAGGTGTTGATATCAGTGCCATCGCCACGGGTACGCATGGTACAATCCAATGCGATGATATCAGATTCAGCTTCTACTAATTCATCAATTTCCTTCATGGTAGGAGTGATGTAGCTGTCGTAACCTTCATATACGCGTTTGATAAGACCGATAACAGGAAGTCCTGTTTGCTTCTTGATTTCAACAACATCGCGTACGCTGCTGGTGCGGATGCATTTACTTCCAGCCTCTTTAGCAGCCTTTGCCATAAATGGCATAAGTGACATTTCTTCGCAATAAAGTGGTTCGTGTGGCAGTGCCTGACAGGAAACAATGATACTTCCTTTGGTGTTTGCCAGGAGTTCTTCTAATTTCATTCTCATAAGCGCTATTTCCTTTCCGTATATTATTTTTGAATATCTCCGTATTATATTTCCTTTATTATAACACTAAATAATAGAGATGTCATTAGTGAAAAGAATTTCCAAAAAAAGAAAAGAAAAAAATATTTTTCAATTTTAGTGAATTTTCGTTAAAAAACGTTGACAATACGTTTTAATCGTTATACAATTTGACTATAACATAGTACGGTTATTAAAAAAAGGAGGAAAAAGACTATGAAAAAGTTAATCGCACTACTTTTAGCATGTGTAATGTTACTTTCTCTTACCGCATGTGGTGGAACAGGAACTGCTGGCGGCAATGATGGTGACAAAGACAGCAAAACAGAAATCACATTATGGACATACCCAGTAGGTAAGTTCGGTGATGAAGCTACAGTAAAAGGATTTATCGAAGCATTTAATGCTAAATATCCTGATATTACTGTAACAGTTCAGTATCTTGACTACACAAATGGTGATTCACAGGTTACTGCAGCTATTGAAGGTAAGAAGACACCAGACATCATCCTTGAAGGACCAGAACGTCTCGTTTCTAACTGGGGTGCTAAAGGCCTCATGGTAGATCTTGCAGATCTTTGGGATGATGAAGCATTAGCAGACATCTCTAAAACAAGTGAAGCAGTAGTTGCAGCTTGTAAAGGTGCTGATGGAAAATACTATGAATATCCATTCTGTATGACAACTCATACAATGGCTATCAACTACGAAGTATTTGAAAAAGCTGGCGCTCTTAAGTACATCAACGAAGATCGTACTTGGACAGTTGAAAACTTTGAAAAAGCTTTAAAAGCAGTTAAAGACAGTGGTTTAGTACAGGTTCCTGCAGTAGTTTACTGTGGTGGCCAGGGTGGTGACCAGGGTACACGTGCATTAGCAATGAACCTTTACAGTGCTCAGTTTACAAATGCTGAACACAACAAATGGACAATGAACAGTGCAGAAGGTATCAAAGGTTTACAGAAATTAGTAGACTTAAAGAACGCTGGATTAATCGACTTTGACCCAGCAGCAGTTGCATCTGATGAACTTCAGTTATTCGCAAATGGAACAATTGCTATGTCATTCTGCTGGAATGCAGCTAACCAGAGCTCTTATGCTTCATCTGTAACATTTACACCATACCCAGTAGCTTTCCCATCAGAAGATGGAACACCTGAATTATGTGGTGGTATCTGGGGCTTCGGTATCTTCGATAACGGCGATGATGCTAAGATTGAAGCAGCTAAGAAATTTATCGAATTCATCTGTGACGATGCAGAACAGGGACCAAAATCAGTAGTAGCTACAGGCTTCTTCCCAGTAAGATCTTCTTATGGCAACCCATATGCAGGAACAGCTGACGAAGAAAGAATGGCAGTATTCGCAAGCTTCCAGCAGTGGTTAGGCGATTACTACAACGTAACACTTGGCTGGGCTGAACAGAGAACAGCTTGGTGGGGCATGCTTCAGCAGATTAACGATGGTAAAGATGTAACAGAAGCAGTTAACGATTATGTTGATACATGTAACAAAGCTACAGAAGCAGCTTCAAAATAATATTTGCATGAAATAAATGCTAACGAAAAGCACCTGCCTGTAAAAGGTGGGTGCTTTTTCACAAAGAAAGTAAGGTGTTTGTATGGATATGAAAAAAGTTCACAAACGTAGCAAGGCCTTAGTTATAAGAGAAACTGTGGTGTCCTATATTTTCTTGGCGCCAGCACTTTTCTTCTTCCTTGGTTTTGTTATTGTTCCGATGGGAATGTGTTTGGTAACAAGCTTTTTCAATTATACGATGACGGATTTTACATTTATTGGTTTTGATAACTATATAAGAATGTTCCAGGATGAAGTATTTTTGAAAGCACTTGTTAATACATTCATTATCGTAGGTGTATCGGTTCCAGCAGTTGTAATATTTTCACTCTGGGTTGGTGCATCTATTTACAAAATGAAAGCATTTACCAGATCCTTCTATCGTTGTATCTTCTATCTTCCTGTTGTTACAGGTACAGTAGCAGTTACCGTAGTTTGGAAATGGATGTTTAATAAATATACCGGTCTTTTCAACCATGTATTGTTGGGCGCTGGTATTATTGATGAGAGAATTAACTGGCTGGGTGATGAAAGATTTGCATTAGCATGTATTATCTTGATTCTTTTTACAACCTCTATTGGGCAGCCAATCGTTCTTTACATAGCAGCTCTTGGAAATGTAGATACTTCCCTTTTGGAAGCCGCTGAAGTAGATGGTGCTACTAAGTTACAGACTTTCTGGAGAATTACCTGGCCATCTATTATGCCAACTACATTATATGTTTTGGTTATTACGATGATTAACTCCTTCCAGTGTTATGCGCTGATTCAGTTATTGACCTCTGGTGGACCAAACAATGCAACACAGACAATTATGTACTATATCTATTATCAGGCATTCCGACTTTATGATTATGGATATGGTAATGCAATGGGTATTTTCCTTGCAATTATTATCGCGATTCTTTCAGCTATTCAGTTCAAAGTAACCAATAGCGGAAAAGTAGATTAGGAGGTGACAGGTATGAATAAAGGTGTAAACAAAATTACTCCATATAAAATCTTTGTCATAGTTGTCATCGCAGTATTGGCAGTATTATTTACCTTCCCATTATATTGGATTTTGACTGGTTCTTTAAAAGACCCAATTGCGATTAATGCGGCTGTTCCACAGTGGTGGCCTTTGGAACCAACTTTAGACAACTATGTAAGATTATTCGAAAAACCAGCATTCCTTTGGTTAATGAATACGGTATTCATGGCAGTTATGTCTATGATTTTGACCTGTATTACAGCAGCTTTAGCAGGATATGCGTTAGCAAAGAAACGTTTTATTGGTCAGACACTCGTATTCTCTCTGTTTGTATGTGCAATGGCACTGCCAAAACAGGTAGTACTGATTCCATTGTTAAAAGAAATGGCATTCTTAGGTTTACACGATACCATTTGGGCAGTTATTCTTCCAACGGTAGGTTGGCCATTTGGTGTATTCCTTATGAAGCAGTTCTCTGAAACTATTCCATCTGAATTGTTAGAAGCTGCAAGAATTGATGGCGCAGGAGAATTGAAAACCTTCTTAACAGTGGTTCTTCCAATTATTAAACCAGGTATTGGGGCGTTGGCGATCTTTACATTTATCACATCATGGAATGAATATTTCTTGCAGTTGATTATGTTAAATTCCCAAGAGGTTCTTACAATTTCGCTTGGTATCGCAAAATTACAGGCAGAAATGGCTTCTGACTTCGGTCTTATTATGGCTGGTGCAGCTTTGGCAGCAGTTCCAATTATTACAGTATTCCTGATGTTCCAGAAATACTTCACACAGGGTATTACAATGGGTGCTGTAAAGGGCTAATATAAAGGAGATAAGAAAATGAGTTTAGAAAAATATAAAGGCGTCTTTCCTGCATTTTATGCATGTTATGATGCAGAAGGAAATGTTTCTCCAGAAGGTGTTCGTGCATTGACAAGATACTACATTGAAAAAGGCGTAAATGGTCTTTATGTAGGCGGTTCTTCTGGCGAATGTATCTACCAGAGTGTAGAAGAACGTAAGATTACATTAGAAAATGTAATGGCAGAAGCAAAAGGTAAATTAGTGATTATTGCTCATGTTGCTTGCAATAATACAAAAGATAGTCAGGAATTGGCTGCTCATGCAGAAAGCTTGGGCGTAGATGCAATTGCATCCATTCCACCTATTTATTTCCGTTTGCCAGATCATGCGATTGCGAAATACTGGAATGATATTTCAGCAGCAGCTCCAAATACAGATTTTGTCATCTATAATATTCCTCAGTTAGCAGGCGTAGCTCTTTCTATTCCTCTCCTGAAAGAGATGATGAAAAATCCAAAGGTTATTGGAGTAAAGAATTCATCTATGCCAGTTCAGGATATCCAGATGTGGCATGATGAAGGAGTAATCGTATTTAATGGTCCAGACGAACAGTTCATTTCTGGTCTTGCTGCAGGTGCTTGTGGTGGTATTGGTGGAACCTATGGTGCTATGCCAGAGTTGTTCATCAAAGCATATAACTTATTCCAGGAAGGAAAAGTTGCAGAAGCAATGCCACTTCAGAACGAAATTTGTAGAATAATTTATAAAATGTGCTCCACAAAAGGAAATATGTATGGTACTATTAAAGCAATTATTCGTCTTCAGGGTGGTCCAGATTTAGGTGGTGTACGTGCTCCACTTGCAAATCTTATTCCAGAAGATGAAGCAATTGTAAAAGAAGCAGTACAAATGATTGCAGATGCAATCGCAAAATATTGCTAACAGTTTTTGAGGTGAGCAAATGGCAACATCTAGTTTTTTGACAGAAATTCAATTGGGATATAACCAGTTTACAAAAACGGAGAAGAAAATCGCAGATTATGTAACCAAAAATGTAGACAAGGTTTTGTTTATGTCTATTAGCGATTTGGCGGAGGCTTGTAGAGTAGCTGACGCAAGCGTACATCGTTTTTGTCGAACGATTGGAGTGAAGGGATATCAGGAATTTAAACTGAAATTGTCACTTAGTCTGTCCTTAGATGAGTCATCTGAAAAAAATGAATCTGTAAATATGAGCATGCAGAACAAAGCAGAAGAAAAAATGGATGTGATTTTGGATGGACATATTACAGCTTTAAAAGAAACTCGTCGACTTATTGATTTTGATGAAGTTGAAAAAATTGTTTCCATGATGCTTCAGGCGAGAAATATTTATTTCTTTGGTATTGGAGATAGCCTTTTGGTAGCTCAGGCTGCGAGAAATAAGTTCCTTCGTATTACCAACAAGGTAAACTGTATTTTAGATCCGCATATGCAATCCATGGCGGCATCTATGGCGACAGAAGAAGATTTAATCGTATTCTTCTCTTACTCTGGTTCGACGAAGGATAATGTATATGTTGCCGAAATTGCCAAAGATGCAGGTGCAAAGATTGTTGCAATTACTAGATTTTTAAAATCACCATTGACTGTTTATGCAGAGGCAATGTTGGTATGTGGTTCAAATGAGGGGCCTTTGGACGGTGGTTCCATGGGCGTTAAGATGAGCCAGTTGTTTATTGTAGATATACTTTATAATGAGTTTTATTACAGAAATAAAGAGGCTTGCAAAGAAAACCGCAAGAAAACATCGAAAGCAGTTGTGGAAAAATTATATTAATTCAAATAAAGGACTGTATCCAAATGGTACAGTCCTTTTGTTACTAAGAAGTTAGGTAGGAGTACTATGGAAAAGATAAAGAAAATGATAGTTTCCTTTGGGATTCTATTCTTGATTTCTGTTATTGGAGAAATTTTACATGAGGTCATTCCGCTTCCTGTTCCTGCAAGTGTATATGGATTGCTTATTCTATTTGCAGCACTAGTGTTAAAATGGATTAAATTGGATTGGGTAGAAACCGGGGCAGATATTCTGGTGACGATTATGCCACTTTTATTTGTTCCTTCGGTGGTAAAGATTGTAACCTTACAGGAACTTATTATGGATAACCTAATTGCGATATTGGTTGTTATTGTTTGCAGTTCTATCGTTGTAATGGTTGTAACGGGAAAAGTTGCTCAAAAAATGATTGAGAAGATGGAGAAAAAAGATGCTTCATAAATATATGAGTGAAACTCTTGTTTTTGGATGTTTGTTATCCATACTTTGTTTCTGGATAGGAAAGAAAATTGCAGGTAAACTAAAGTGGACTATTTGTAATCCGTTGCTGATTGCGTCCATTTTGGCGGTTGCGGTAATATATATATTTCATATCGAAATGGCAGACTATGAGAGAAGTTCTGCGATACTGACGAAATTATTAACTCCTGCTACGATTAGTCTGGCGGTGCCAATGTATCGACAGCTGGAGCGGTTGAAGGCTTATGCAGGAGCGATCCTGATTAGCATTTTTTCAGGTGTTCTAGCTGGTGGAATCACGATTATTGGGTTAGCAGGTGTTTTGGGGCTTTCAGAAGAATGGAAGTTGTCACTGATGCCAAAATCCATTACCACAGCCATTGCGATGGGAATTTCTGAAGAAATTGGCGGAAATCCTACGTTGACAGTAGGAGTAGTGGTGTTTACAGGCTTGCTTGGAGCAATTATTTTAAAGGGAGTGTGTAAGCTGTTTCGAATTACGCATCCGGTTGCAATAGGGTTAGCCTGTGGAAATGCCGCACACGCAATTGGTACAACAAAGGCTGTAGAATTAGGCGAGATAGAAGGAGCAATGAGCTCATTATCTATTGTGGTTGCCGGAATTATGACGGTCGTTGTCGTACCTATACTGGCTATGCTGTAGGAAGCTTTTTAAATATTTTGCTCATCAATTTGCAATTAATAAAAGCAGTTAAGGAAAAACCGATAAAAAGGTAAAATGGTATAATGGACATAAATAATTGAGGCAAAACAAAAAACAAAATCAAAGGGATTATGTTTATGGTAGTCATTACCACAGTAATTGGCAAATTGGCAATAGATAGTAAAGCCGCGTTCTTAAAGGTATTTTTTGTGTTGTTTGAGAACTTGGCCAAAATTGGATAAACATATGTAGTAATAAAACAGTAAATCAGTGCCAGGCAGAAGAAGAGGCAGAATAATACTTTCATTGCAATACTTTGAGAGAATAATTGTAAAACACCCGCCAGATCGAAGATTAGAAATGCTCCGACTACGGAAAGAATTAAGTGGACGATAGTAGATTGTTTCAGATTTTCTTTAAAGGAATGGAAAAAATCTTTGGTAATCTGTAAGGTGTCATCTTCTGTGATTTTAAACATGGTATAATAAAGTGCAGTGTAAGAAGCACCAATTGTTACCAGTGGAATCGAGCAAAAAACAAAAAGAAGATTTAACATTATAAAATTTCCAATCGTGCCAATAAATGAAAAGAAGCTATTTTCTGGATTAAATAGCATGATAATACCTCCGAAAAATAACTCCTCCCCGAAATTCGGGGAGGAATTTTTGATTATACTAAAACTTTAAAAATACATTTCTTGATTGCTTTATCTTTGCCTGGTGCTGCACAAGCTGGTTTGTGTGGCTCGTCAAGCATGCAGATATAGAAATCGTCTGGACTCATGTAAGATGAGTTTACATTCTCACATTCTACAACACCAAAATCGCGGTTTTCGTCATAGCTAACTTCATTGCCTTCACCACCAGTTTCGATGAGTTCGTTTCCTGTAATGTCTACATGAATATCCAAGTATTTCTTGTGAATTTCAAATGGAGTAGTAGCTACGTCTTTTCCTTCGATTTCGATAACGCTTACGAAAACGTCTTTGCCAACGATTTCGTGTTTGCCAACAGGAAGAGAAGTATATTCACCTTTTTTGATATAGTCGATAGCTACGTCTAAGTTTGGATATAATCCACGATATAAATCAATATTTTTCAGCTTGTCGTAAATCATTTGTAAGTCCCCCTATATAGATAATTATTTCATACAAAAAGGGCCATCGCCATTGGCGACAGCCCTTAATTTTCATGCTGTGAGAATATTATCTCTGTACACGAGCGCCAGCGCCACCCATAATAGCTTCAACTTCTTTTTTGTTAGCCATTGTTGTGTCACCTGGTGTTGTCATAGCAAGTGCGCCATGAGCTGCACCGTAGTTAACAGCTACTTCAGCATCACCTGTTGTCATTAATCCGTAGATTAAACCTGAAGCGAATGAGTCACCGCCACCTACACGGTCCATGATTTCAAGACCCTTGTAGTCTTTAGCTTTGTAGATTTCTCCACCTGCCCAGCAAAGAGCTGACCAATCGTTAACTGTAGCTGTTTTAACTTCACGAAGAGTTGTAGCAACTGCTTTGAAGTTAGGATATGTCTTAACAGCTTCATTGATCATCTTCTTGTAGCCATCGATGTTGAGTTCTTTTAAGTTTTCATCGTTACCTTCGATTTCGAAACCAAGACATGCTGTGAAGTCTTCTTCGTTACCGATCATAACGTCTACGTACTGAGCGATTTCTTTATTTACTTCGCGAGCTTTTTCAAGACCGCCGATAGCACTCCACATAGAAGGTCTGTAGTTTAAGTCGTAAGATACGATTGTGCCGTATTTCTTAGCTGCTTTACAAGCTGCGATAGCTGTTTCACAAGCTTCTTCAGATAATGCAGCATAGATACCGCCTGTATGTAACCATCTAACACCTAATTCACCAAAGATATAATCGAAATCGAAATCTTCTGGTTTAGCTTTAGAGATAGCTGTATTAGCACGGTCAGAACATCCAACTGCACCACGGATACCATATCCTCTTTCTGTGAAGTTGATACCATTACGGCAAACACGGCCGATACCGTCTGTCTTCATCCATTTGATGAGGGATGTATCAACACCACCCTGAAGGATGAAATCTTCCATTAACATACCTACTTCGTTGTCAGCGAAAGCTGTGATAACAGCTGTTCTTAAACCAAAGCATCTGCGAAGACCACGAACAACGTTGTATTCGCCGCCGCCTTCCCAAGCGCGGAACTGTCTTGCTGTACGGATACGTCCTTCGCCTGGATCAAGACGAAGCATAACTTCACCGAGAGATACTGCATCAAATTTGCATTCACTTGCTGGTCTTAAATTGAAATCCATAGTTTTTCTTCTCCTTTTCTTATAAAAAATATAATCGCTTAGGCTTTCGCCAAAGCGAAACCTTGCTACTTATAATTTTACTTGATACGCAGAATTTGTCAACATTCTAAGTGGTATTTTTTGGACAAAAATACTATGTTTTTAAAATAGTACAACTTGTATACAGCCAAAACTAACAAAATAAATATTTGCAAAGAAATTAGAAATGTTGGAAAAGTATAAAAGAGTAGCGAAATTCGCTACTCTTTTCATATATTATGCCATGCCGTTAGTTGTTTTGTATTTCCAAAGCATTTCTGCGTGGTTCTGTTCCTCAATCTGGATATCTGCAAGAAGTTTGCGGATATCTGAATTTCCAAAAATAAACACATCATTATTGTATTCGCCGGAAACCAGTTTTTCGGTTCCAATACAATCGGTTACGAGGAACTGGTCTGTTCGTTTTTCAGGAGAGTTGTCATTCGGTGTGTAATAAGCCTTTGGCTGATAGTCTCGTCCCTTAGTATCATTGCAGTCTACACTTGGAACCTGGCCATTCAATGCCTGTCCAAGGGACTGGTAATGCTTCTGTTCTTCGGAGGAGAGTTCCTTGAATAATTCTTTTAACTGTGGATCTTTCGCCTCTTGAGAGTAGCGGGTGTATTTTTCGATGCAAGACTGCTCCTGGGTCTGTAAATCTTTGAGTGCAGCAGTTTCTTTCTGAGTTAATACCATAAAATATCTCCTTTACCATTTTTTATTAGTGTGTCTGGATGGTGGGGGAAATATGCATGGTGAGGCGAAAGAAACTGTGTTTGGAAAAAATAGGTGATATACTGGAGGTGTAGGATTTATAGATGTTGAAAAAAGAAAGGAGAAGCAAAAATATGGGGTTTCGAACACTAGAAATTAGCCAGGCTGCTGAAATACATATTAAAGAGGGACAGTTACAGGTTGCTACTACGGATGGAGCAATATTTATTCCATTGGAAGATTTGAGTTTAATAATGGCTCATGGAGCAAATATACGTTTATCGACGATGGATTTTATCATGAAGGACTTAATCGAAGAACAGAAGATCCGATAAATAGTCGCTTAAATTATGGATATGCAGTTGTTAGAAGTGCGATAGCACGAAAATTGGTAGCAACGGGATTTCATCCAACATTTGGTATACATCATGATAGTCAACTGAATGCGTTTAACTTGGCTGATGATTTAATCGAACCATATCGTCCCATTGTTGACTTGGTTGCTCATGAAAATATAGGGGCAAATATTCAACTATCAAAAAGTGAAAGAAAAGAGATTGCACATGTCTTACATAATGCTTGTATGGTAGATGGCACAAAGGTAAATGTCCTTACAGCCATAGATTTGATGATAGAAAGCTTGAAGAGAATTATATTAGACGAAGCAGATGAAAAAATTAAATTACCAACGATTATTCCAATAGAATCAATGGAGGGAATCACAGAATGAGATTGTTAGCTATACTTAGTCCAACCGATAAATGGGGGGACCAAGACAGAGTATACCAAACTTAGAAAATTCTTGCAAAAAGATGGATATCTAAGGATTGCACCAGAGGTGTATATGAGAATTGTACAAAATAGAAAAGCATCGGAAAAGCATTATCGTAGGATAGAGGAGTTTGCACCTAAAACAGGAGTGGTAAGGCTTTTGCGCTTGACGGAGAAGCAATATAATAATATTTACATGGTGACGGGAGAAATGGACTATCAAGAAAAAACAGTAGGGATTTTATTATGCACTAAATACAGTGGTTGAACAATGCTCCAAAAATGGTGTGTTGTTCAACTTATGTCACGCATTTATTATATTAAATGTCACACAAAAAGTTAAGAGGCATTTTCTCAAATAGAAGCACACTCCTAAGCGTTCATCTACTATTTATATTCTAACTAATTCACATTCTTCTCGATTTCATCTGTAAATTCGCTCCATGCAGTCTCAAAGGCATTGGCATAATCATTATACTCGCTCTCCGACATTGAACTTTCGCCTGTAAACCAATCTGGAACAGAGAGTGTCTCACTTCCATCAGTATCGGTTCCCATCTTAATATAGCTGTTTCCATTCCATCCAACAATGATACTACAACCATTCTCACATGAAGCATATATACTATATTCATCGAAGAGAGTTTTCATTTGTTCACACATTGCGTAGCATAATACAACTAAAGCATTTGCATTTTCCTTAGTTTTCGTATCAACATAGCAAAGAAGGTCATGTTCACCACCTTCTTGGATAATGACTAACCTTAAAGCATCTCCACAAACATCATATTCGCCCTCTGCCAAGGCAATACTTTCTTCTTGATTTTCTTGAGAACTTTCTACTGCTTCATAATATGCTTCATCCTTAATAGCAGACCATTCGTCTTTAAAAAAAATCTTATATTCTTCCTCTCCATTATCCTGGATGATGATTTTATCATATCCTATTTTCCCATTCTCTTCTGATACACTCCATTCATACAGTTTTATTGTACCTCCAAAATCATCCACTACACATGCCCCATATTTTTCAGAAAAATAAGAAATAAGTTCCTCGAATTCTTTTTCATTTAATTCTAAAGCACAATAAAATTCTTGTATTGTTTCTTCATCATCTCTAACACAAAATGTAACTGTTCCATTGTATCCCCATAGATTTATATTTTCATATACATAACGTTCCGCTTCTGTGTTTTCCCCTCCTAAAACATCAAAAACGCTTTGAATAGAATCTTGACATCTAAACCGCTCAATATCTACGAGTTCCGAACTGCTCTTATGTCCACATCCACTCATTCCTAAAATTAGAATCATGCATATTGCAAACCAAGATAGCTTTTTCATAGTAATTACTCCTTTGTACTTTTATCCCAATTATAACATTTAGACTTTCTCCATGCTTACCATATATGGTAGTAATCCTATTTTATTTTTGTCATCGATAAATGATTTATGTTCCCTGCCATCTGCCACTTGCTTTCTGCTAGTAGCATTTTTTGAAGTTCCCTATGTTGAACAATGCTCCAAAAATGGTGTGTTGTTCAACTGGAGAAATTGTCGCATTAAAATGGGTGGATATTTCAGACAATTATATTCATGTAAATCGGACACAAATAAGATACAAGAGTGAAAACGGAGAAAACATACACGAAATAAGAGATACACCAAAGACCGAAACTGGAATAAGAGATGTTGTTATTGTAGATGCACTTAGACCAGTGATAAAGGCATTAAGAAAGAGAAATCCGTTTACGGAATATGTCTTTGAAAAGAACGGGGAGTGTATACATATTCATTCTGTATGTGCTAGATTATATTATTTGTGTGATATTTTGGGTTTTCAGAGAAAAGGTATGCACGCATTGAGGAGAGCATATGCAACAAAACTTATAAATGCTGGAGTAGAAGAAATTATTATTTTATCTCAAATGGGGCATACGGACATTAAAACAACAAGAACTCATTACTATAAGAACAATAGTGAGGCAGAATATGTTTTTGATAGAATTTCAAGTGCAATTTGCCTGTAAAATGCTAAAAGGTATGACAGGTATGATTGAATGAAACTCGCAAAGCCAGTAAAATCAAGGCTTTCGAGACTTTTGGCACGGGTTCGACTCCCGTCTAGTCCACTTGAAAGGCTTGAAAAACTGCGGTTTTTCGGGCTTTTTATTTTGGAGGTATGATAAAAGGTATGATTTTTTATCAAAAAGGTATGATAGGTATGACAAATAATTCGGATTTACGGAAGAAAGGAGCGTCTTCTGAATGGTGTTCTTTTCTGGAAAAATTTTATATTGGTAGTTATGTGTGGACGCTGTAGAGTGTTCTTTTTTGTTTTTAAAGAGGTATTTTAAATATTTATATGCTATAATTTATAAAAAACAAAGGAGAAATCTATTATGATGATATTGTCACAGGATTTTATATTTAAAACTATGGAAGTATTGTTTTATATATTTTTGGCATGCTTGGCATTTCCAATAATTTATATAGTTGTATCATTATTGATTGGGTTTGTGGTTGGAATTATATATAAAATTTTTTATACACAAATAGGTCCGACATGTGGATACTATGGATTAGTTTACGCAATAGGTAAAGTTAAAGATATTAATTTAAAACAGGAAGTACGAAGAATCATCAAGTGCTCTATTGATGAAGATAAAAGTTATGTTGGAGAAATTTTTGAAATAAATAAACTAAGCGAGATAGCAGAAAAATATTTCCCGGATATTGATACTTCTATAAAGACATTTAATGGAATAGAAGAATTAGATGAGCTATTAAAAAATCATTATTTGGTTTATCCAGTATTAAGAAAATCATTGTTTGGAAAGTTAGGAGATACTCCACATTATTATTTTATTGAAGAGGCAAAGAAAGGAAAATATATATACAAAACAGAGATTTTTAAGATTAGGTTGACTAAGAAGAAATCTGAAATGGTAGAAGAAAATGTAAATCTAAAACAATTAGATTATTTTTGCTGGAATTGCTATTACAAAAAGAAAAGGTCATTGTTTGTTTCTATCGCCTATTATATAGCTGATTGGAATTTGTATAGTTTTTTGAATAAGCAGTACAAAGATAAAAAGAAAGTATTGCTAAATCAGTATTCAAAAATTGATATGGCAGGAAAAGCATTGGCGATAAGAAAGAAAAAGTTGTAAAATTTTCAGGTCAACTTTTTCGATGCCCCCGAGGGTGTAATCTAAGCTAAAAAAGTGATTTCATTATTTGGTAAAATTTCAGGTCAAAAATTTTGATACCCCCCTAGGTCTAGGACCTAGATGAAAACGAAGTCTATTTTTGAACATAAGAAACTCGGTTAATCGAGAGAGGGCAAACCTGGAGCAGTTCCGCTGTTCCACACATGGAACATGGCGAACCTGCCCGTCTGCGTTGAACAATGCTCCAAAAATGGTGTGTTGTTCAACGGAATGTCTAGCATGATGTCACTGCCATATACATCGTTTCTGGAAGAACTATCCCCTGTACTAGAAGAAAGAGATAAGTTAATATCAGGGGTTGATGTTGGATTAGTATTGTCTACTGACTTAATTTGCTCTGATGAAAAGGCGATAACCTGTCCTATTGGATTTGTTGTACCATCGTAATTTCTTGCAATAATCCCATCGTATCCATGCTCTTGTAAAACTCTTGACACATTATCTAGCGTAACTTTTTCATTAAACTGCGTAGAAATCCTTTCTAAATCTCCTGCATCTAAGCGAGTTCCAAAAACTTCGTATGGTTTTTTAATATTTACATAAACACTCATTACTTTTCCAGATTCAGTATAGTTTTCTGCCATACTCTTACTTGGTGTAAAATAGAATCCTTCCCCAAAATTGAGTCTACCGCTTGTGCGTTTCTTTGTTTATTCAAATTTAGTAAACTCAACATCTGTTCCATGATACACTGGTTTCAATGCACCGTTTTCATCTCTTACCTGGCTATCTTTGAAATACTCAAGTTGCTCATTTGATAGTTTTCTCCCTTGAGAATCTTCACTAATTGAGTAAGTTGGTGTTGTATTTTCTGCATCTTCTGATATAATATTATTAGAAGCAGATGAGCTACCGGTATAAGACCGTAATTGGTTTGGTAGTGAATCTGCTTCATTTAATGTAATGTCATAAACATACTGTTCATTTCCAGTGTCTTTAACATTAATAAGTACATCATAATACTTACCATCACTTTTTATCGTTTTTACATAGTAATCCCACGTTTTTGCATCTTTATGAAATTTATTAGATTTCCCTTGTTCTTGGGATGTTCCAGTATATATAGCATTTTCAGCTAGTTCTATGTAGTTTCCATCGGCGCCGATGTTAATCTTTGCTTTTGTTCCCTTTGGACTAGATTTCTTATCTCCATATACACCCTTTTTTATACCTGCTTTATCATACAATGCATAATAGGTTTGATTATCCTTTTCAAACTTGGCTGTTCTGCCTGCATATTCATTTTTCATAATATCCAGGAGTTTTACCTTTCTATCTGCATAGGATAATTTCTTTGTCTCTTCACTGGTCTCGTAAATTTCGATTCCATTTTCATCTTTTCCAACTAAATCAAAACGAACATTTTCAGTATTCTTCTTTTCACTTTCTTTATACGCCTTATCAAATGCCCTCTTGACCTCAAGCAACTGTTTTTCTTCCTTACTGCCTGCTGTGGCTACTTTTACCATGTATTTGATTTCATCATATATCTTTTTGAAGATGCTAGGCTGCTCTGTCGAGAGGTTGCTTACGAAATCAGGATCACTAAACAGGTAATCGCCTATGAGGTCCGCTGTAAGTTCTGCCTTATACTGTGCCATTCTCTCATCGGTCATCTGTCCTTCAAACTGTTTACGGTAGAGTTTTACGATATTTTCCCATCGAGTATCAGTTGAACAATGCTCCAAAAATGGTGTGTTGTTCAACTTACAAACAATGCTTATTCTTTGAATGAACCTTTATTGGTATCTACGATGTTATTCATTATAGCATTGCAGAGTATAATCTTCTGATACTTAATAGGTGTCGGAGTTGCGATTGGAGTGTGACAGTCGATAAAAGAAATAAGGTTAGGTAGCAAATCTCCAGCAACCTACACAAAAACCAAACCCAAGAATTTGTAAGAAACCTACAAATTCTTGGGTGTTTTTTATATAAAACTTGCAAGCATGCTATATGGAATGATAGGCTTTATGTATGTTTAGTGAGGGAGTGATTTTCTATGACTAATAAATTAGCAAATATGGAACAAAATAATATTATGGCGAATTTTGTTCAGACAGATGATATATTAAAAGATATGTGTGGAATTATTGATTCCTCTAGAGAAGCTGCATATCAAGCGGTTAATACAGCCTTGGTGCAGAGAAACTGGCTTCTAGGATATCGTATTGCGGAAGAAGAATTGCAAGGAAGTGATAGGGCAGAATATGGTGCAAATATTATAAAAAAGCTTGCAAAAGAGTTGACTGCCGAGTACGGCAAAGGTTTTACGAAAACAAATTTATATCACTTTTATTCTTTCTATAAAGCATATCCAGAGATTTTCCACTCGGCGAGTGGAAAATTCAATACAGTACTTTCATGGACACATTATCGTGTTCTATTGCAGGTCGAGGATAACCTAGCACGTGCTTGGTACGAAAAAGAAGCATACGAACAAACATGGAGTGTTCGAACACTACAACGTAACATCTCTTCCCAGTATTACTATCGGATGCTCCAGACGCAGAAACAAGAACGGGTAGAGGCAGAAATGAAGGAATTGACAGCAGACGCACAAAACGATAAATTAGAGTTTGTTAAAAATCCAGTTGTTGCAGAATTTCTTGGACTGTCGTCGAATACGGATTTTACAGAAAGTGATCTTGAAAAGAGTATTTTGTCCAATCTGCAGCACTTTTTGATGGAGCTTGGCAAGGGATATGCTTTTGTAGCAAGACAGCAGCATATTCATACGGAAAAGCAGGATTATTATATTGACCTTGTATTCTATAATTACATACTGAAGTGTTTTGTTTTGATTGATTTGAAAACGCAGAAAATTACACATCAGGATGTAGGTCAGATGGATATGTATATTCGTATGTACGACGAATTGAAACGAAGTGAAGGAGATAATCCAACGATTGGTATTGTGTTATGTTCCGATACGGATGAGGACATTGCACGGTATTCTGTGATGCATGGGAATGAGCAATTATTTGCTTCAAAATATAAATTGTACCTGCCGACGGAAGAAGAACTTAGAGCGGAGATTGAAACACAGAAGACGATGTTTTACCTTCAGCAGCAGGATAATAAAATGATGGAAGATTAAGATGATAGATAATTATAATTTAGTACAATTAGTAAATCCCCTCCAAACCTGGTTCCAAAGTAACGCTCGAGTTCTTCCGTGGCGTGAAAATCCGACTGCCTACTACGTTTGGATTTCCGAGATTATGCTACAGCAGACTAGAGTGGAGGCGGTAAAACCATATTTCGACCGCTTTATCCGTGAGCTTCCAGATGTGAAAGCATTGGCTGAGTGCCCAGAGGATAAACTGCTGAAACTATGGGAAGGGCTTGGATATTATAATCGAGCAAGAAATCTTAAAATCGCTGCAAACCAGATTATAGACCAGTATGGTGGTGTCATACCGGATGAGTATGAAGAACTTCTCAAGCTAAAGGGTATCGGACATTATACAGCAGGTGCCATTGCTTCGATTGCCTATGGTAAGGCGGTTCCTGCAGTAGATGGTAATGTGCTTCGCGTAATTTCACGTGTAACGGCAGATGATAGTGACATCATGAAGCAGAGCGTGCGGACACATATGGAAGAGAAACTGCAGGAACTTATGAATGCAGATTTGCGGAAGAACGAGACGTGCAAGCCGACAACAGAAGTCACAGATAAAGTAATCCCATCCATTTTTAACCAGGCCCTCATGGAGCTTGGTGCTACCGTTTGTCTGCCAAATGGAGCACCGCGTTGTGAAGTTTGTCCATGGCATGATTTGTGTGAAGCTAGAAAGCAGGATAGAATTGCTGAGATTCCGGTCAAGACGAAAGCGAAAGCAAGAAGAATTGAGAAAAGGACTGTCTTTATTATAAAAGATGGAGAGCAGTTAGCATTGCGTAAAAGACCCGGAAAAGGTCTGTTGGCAGGCTTATATGAACTTCCAAATGTGGAAGGATATCTGACAGAACAGGAAGCGGTCGCATATATTGAAGCTCAGGGATATATACCGATTCGTATTCAGCCAGCTTGCGAGGCGAAACATATTTTTTCTCATGTGGAATGGCATATGAAGGGCTATGTGGTGTTCCTGCAGGCACAGGAGTTTGCAGGGGCAGAGCAAATTGGCGAGAGTGAATTGCAGATGTCGCATATGCCTGAAAATCCACAGAACTGGCTCTTTGTCGATGTGGAAGATACCAAGGAAAACTATGCTATTCCGAGTGCCTTTGTGAAATACGCAGAATATTTGAATATGACGATTGGAAAAGATGCGATTGAGAAAACATAGGACAATAAAAAGAGGAAACCGGTGCATGTGGCGTGCACCGGTTTTGTTATGAAAAAGATTTATTATGAGAAGGAAAAAATTTTCTCTTGTTGTCTATGATGTTAGTATAGGAGGTAAATGTGAAATCGGTATGTTTCTTTTGTGAGTATTTTGTGAACAAATTATGAACATCAAAAAAAACTTCATAAAAAATTAAATATTTTTAAATCGACTAATTTTCCAAAATGTGTATAATGGAAAATGGTGTAAAAATGAGGGGATAAAGGTTATTTATTTTATAGAAGAGAGGCAATTTATGAAATTATTAAGTTTTGCAATTCCTTGTTACAACTCAGAAGCCTATATGGAAAAATGTATTGAATCCATTTTAGTAGGTGGCGAAGAGGTAGAAATTCTTATTGTAAATGATGGTTCCAAAGACCGTACAGCAGAAATCGCTGATGCGTATGAAGCCAAATACCCAACCATTTGTCGTGCAATTCATCAGGAAAATGGTGGTCATGGAGAAGCCGTAAATGCCGGCATTCGTAATGCAACAGGTCGTTATTTCAAAGTAGTAGATAGTGATGACTGGGTAGATCCAGATGCGTACAAGGCAATTTTAAATAAACTTCGCGAGTATGATAGCGATGAAAATTGTTTGGATGTACTCCTTGCGAATTATGTATATGAAAAAGAAGGTGCAAAGCACAAACAGGTAATGCGCCAGAGTGGCGTTCCAAAGGATAGAGAATTCTCTTGGGATGACAAGTTACGTTTCTTTAAGGGACAGTACATTTTGATGCACTCTGTAATCTACAGAACAGCGATGATTCGTGAATGTGGATTGGAATTACCTAAGCATACATTCTATGTAGATAATATTTATGTATTTAACCCACTTCCAAGTGTGAAAAAAATGTACTACATGGATGTAGATTTTTACAGATATTTCATCGGACGTGATGATCAGTCTGTAAATGAAACTGTTATGATTCGTCGTATTGATCAGCAGATGAAGGTAAATAAACTGATGATTGATAAGTTTTCTTCATGGACGATTGAGAACAAGCAGCTTTATAGATATCTCTACAATTATGTGGAAATTATCACTGCTGTTTCCTCTATTATGTGTTTGATTGATGGATCAGATGAGCTCCTTCAGAAGAAGGCAGATCTTTGGGCATACATAAAAGAAACCGATGAACAGCTTTACAAGAAGTTGAGACATGGAATCTTCGGACTCGCATTCAATCTTCCTGGCGAAGCAGGACGCAAGTTTGCAGTAGGCTTATACCATATTGGACAAAAAGTAATCGGCTTTAACTAAAAATAAACAAGGGCTGTCGCAAATATCCATTTGTCGATGCCCTTATTTTTATATTTCGAAATATATATGTCTCTGTATTTTGCGTGCATTTTCTCTCGGTTAAGAAAAACGCTTTATTTCTAAGAAGCACTCTGCTTGCTTTTATGATTTATTCTGTCTGTCAAAAGTTTTACAATCTG
>JAFUPI010000037.1 GCA_017481285.1 Agathobacter sp.
ACCATATCGTTCTTAACTGCATCTGTTTCAGCTGCTGCTTTGTTTGTAGGAACTGTACCTGTTGCTGTGAAACGAGCGATCTGCTGTTCTTCTGATCCAAGGTAAGCTGCGAATTCTGTAGCTGCTTTGATGTTCTTAGACTGAGCATTAACACCGATAGCTTTTGAACCATAGAAGCCTTTCATCTGAACTTCTTTGCCACCAACTGTGTATGTAGGAATTGTTGCTACACCAAGGTTTTCGCCTAATTCAGCTTTGTATGTTTCATAGTTCCAAGAACCATCGAACCAAGCTGCAAGTTTGTGTTCTTTGATTAATTCTACTTCGCCTGTTTCTGTGTTAACTTTTGATTTGTTGTTGAGCATGTTGATGAGGTATTTTGTAACTTCAACACCTGTTGCACTGTTCCAGTCACATCCAGCTGCTAAATCGCTACCATCAGCACCGAATACTGATAAGCCAGCACCATAGTACCAAGCACCAAGTTTCCAGCCGCCGCCGTCATCAAATTTGAAGTTGAATACGCCTTCGCCTAAATCTTTAGCAAGGATTTTGTCAAGAGATTTAACTTCTTCTTCATTTAATAATGTTTTGTCATAGTACATGAAGAATGTATTGTGTGTAAATGGAATACCATATAAAGCACCGTTAACTTTTACTGTGTCAACTACTGCTGCTGCCATTGTATCATTTACCATTTTTTCTGTGTCGCCACCAAGTCTTGCGATAGCACCTGCTTTAACAAGGTCCTGAACCTGGTCGTTTGCATAGAAGAATACGTCAGCTGCTGCTGCAACGTCTTTTAAAACTTCTGTTTTAGCGTTGTCTTCACCAACGTTAGCTGTTTTCCAAGTAATCTTGTATTCTGGATGAGCTTTTTCAAACTCAGCCATCTGTGTTTTTAAGAGTTCCTGCTGATTTTCTGGAGCCCAAACAGTAAGTGTAACTTCTGTTGGTTCGCCAGTACCCTGAGAGTTGTTAGCTTCAGTGTCTTTGTCTGTTCCGCCGCCACAGCCAACAAGCATAGAGATACCCATAGCTGCTACGAGGAGTAATGATAATACTTTCTTTTTCATGATTTCCTCTCCTTTTTAATATTTTTTTGAAAAAGTATTTATATAAAATGTTCTGCGCCGAACATCTCATACCATATTTTTTAGTCAATCTGCACTATTTTTCGATTGTTTTTCGGTTTTTTTCGTAGTCGTATGAGTTTATTTTATGATTTTGAGATAAATTTGTCAACGCCTCAGCTTGTATACAAGTCTTTTCGGAACTTTTCACTTTTTAGAGCACTATTTTTTGTACAAAATAACCATATTTTTTGATATTTTTTTCGAAAATTTTTTAATTATCATTGAATAGTTTCGAAAATTTTCATATAATAAGAAATAATATATAGTAGTTTTACAAAAAGAGGATATAATATGGCAACAATAAAAGATATCGCAAACCGCTTAGGTATTTCTATCAGTACCGTTTCCAAAGGTCTGAATGGTGCCAGCGACATTAGCGACGATTTAAGACAGCTAGTACTGGATACCGCTGTAGAAATGGGTTATAGTACCAAACGTTCCAAAAAGGTAGAGTATCGCAAACTTTGTTTATTTGTAACAAATGTGGAATATAAAACCTTAGATACCTTTGGCTATGACATCGTGCTTGGATTTAAGCAAAATGCTTTTAAGCACAAATGGGATGTAACCGTCGTGGAAATCGACGTAGAATTCCAGGAAGAGAATAAGTACGATACTTATCTATTACAACACGGATATTGCGGAGCATTCATTCTCGGTCTCGCATTACACAATCCATGGATGGAACAGATGAAAACTACCACAATGCCTACTGTTTTATTCGACAACTTCATTGACGGAAACCAAAACGTAGGTTATCTCGGCACAGACAGCCGTGAAGGTATCCATATGGCTGTAGAGCATTTGGTAAATCTCGGCCACAAGAAAATCGCTTTCTTAAATGGATCACCTGGTTCTCTCGTTTCCGACGAAAGACAGGAAGCATTTGAAAGTGCCGTAAGGGAATACAACATTGACTGCAATGAAAAAATGATGGCAAAAGGATACTTCGTTGCAGACAGTGCTCACTATCACGTACCTACTTTCTTAGAAGAAGGTGCCACTGCAATCGTCTGTGGTAACGACCTCCTAGCACAAGGAGCTATCGAAACCTGTATCAAAGAAGGCTATCGCGTACCAGAGGACATCAGTATTATCGGCTTTGACAATATCCCAATCGCTGCTACCACGGAACCGCCTTTGACCACAATTTCCCAGCAGCGAAATGAATTGGGACGTTGTGCATACACAACACTTCGTTCTTTGATCAATCATGTATCCATCAGTAAGACCATGCTACGGCCACAGCTCGTGGAACGTGAATCTACCACCGTAGTGAAGAGAGATTCGAAAAAGAAATAGCAAAATAAAAGGAATATAATGGGAAGCCTTATGTCAGTACAGCACCCATTATATTCCTTTTTTATTACATCTTTTCGATAAACTCATCTGATACTGTTCCATGTTCTTCCAACAGTTCAAGGATATCTTCTATCTTTCCTTCTATCTTTCCTTCATTTTTTGCATCGCGTCTCTCATAATAAATCATTGCATCCCCAAACAACATAACTTAAAACCTGCTTCTGCACAAATTCTACTTAATTCATCATCACAAAACAAGCCTTCTCGATTTTTTGATAAAAAATTTGTAAATCGTCTACAAATTTTAAACCCTTAAATTGGACAGATACAACATATTTTTCAAAAAAATAAGAGAAACGCTGATTTTTCAACGTTTCTCCTACTAAATGATAATGCCGGCGACCGGAATCGAACCGGTACCGTATTGCTACGACAGGATTTTAAGTCCTGCGCGTCTGCCAGTTCCGCCACGCCGGCATATAAGCCCCGCCCGCCAACGCTACGGTTGACGAACAAAACTTAATGGGCGGAGGTGGATTCGAACCACCGAAGCAATTTGCAGCAGATTTACAGTCTGTCCCCTTTGGCCACTCGGGAATCCACCCATATATGTCAAAATTACTCCTGACAAGGTTAGAGTATAGCATACGCAGTCTATTTACACAAGCGATTTTTTCATTTTAATCTCAAAAAAATTTCAACATTCCGCTCCTTAAAATATCCATTCCGCCAATATTGCATACAATTCTCTCACATAAAATGTAGGAAACAGCCATATCGCCGTTTGTCCTGGAGCAGTACCAAAAGACAAATCATTCTCTTTAGCGATAATGCCTGCACGATAACTGTGATATTCACTGGTTACAATGGCAATATTTTCTTCTAATCCATTTTCTTCTATAACCTTTTTGGAAAATCCTATATTTTCATCTGTAGAAGTAGATTGTTCTTCTTTATAAATACGGCTTTCATCAATTCCTTTTGTCACAAGCCAGCGATACATGCATTCTGCTTCCGAGATATCTTCTCCCGGACCTTGTCCCCCAGAAACCACGCAAACTGCCTCTGGATTTTCTTCTAAATATGCATAGGCTGCTTCTAATCGCTCCACCAGCGACAAGCTCGCTCTTTCTCCATATACACGGCATCCCAAAACCACTGCTGTGGCATTTTCCGCAGGCGCTTTCATACAGGTATTTACCATACATCCTGTTTCTACGATTGCCATAGTTGCAATTGTGGCTACTATAGCACTACAGATACTTAATATCCATTTCATCTTTCTCTGCTGCCATAATCCTCTTAACCATTCATGTATCATTGGAAGAAATGCCATATATATCGCAAACATGGCTGACACTACAATACCTGTTATATTTCCTATATTCAAAATTCCCGCCACTAAAAGTGGCAATAAAAACCACAGAAACACTATCGTTCCTATTACAATACCCACAAATCTTAGTATTCTGCTTAAAACTGAATTCTTTTTCATAATCTGCTCCATCTATCTTTTCCACTTTCTTTCACTATTATGTGCTACTTCACAAAAGCATTTCCACTATCTGTTTTGAATTCTATCAAGCAGATTCATTTCTTTCAATAGAATGATTATGAAATTAATTCTCTCTTCGCACAATCTTATGAATTTCTTAATAAATTCAGGTTCTCATCTATATAAAATACTCTTTAATAATATTTTCTACCGTTTCAGAACTTAATGGTTTTTCTTTCGTTTCATAAGTAGTAATTAGTTGAATTCCTGGTGTTATTCCATGTGCAATGTAAAATTGCAATTTTGAACCTGTATTCTTTGCATACTTATCATCATCCATTTTTCCAAAATGTTCCCAATAATATACTTCACCCGTTTTCGGATGACGAATTGTAAAATCTGGGTAAAGAGTTAGATCACCCAACTCTAATGCACATTCATAGCGAAACGGAATGTTATGGATATACAATGCCATATCAATCAGCACTTCTGACTTAGAGCGTACAACATTTCCTGTTGCTGTCTTATATTTTCGTTGTTCTGGATATTTCATATTATAATCATATGGAGATTTCTGCCATTCCCAAAGCTCTTGTGAAAGAACTTTGAAATATGGAGATAGAAGTTCTTGATACTCAGGCATTTCTGTAAGCATTTTCTCTGCATTGCCCTGTTTATGATGCCTTAAGTAAAAGTCGATTGCATTCTTTTCATGAAGTAAATCATCATGTAAATGCTGTAGATATTTCTTTGCCGCTAATGTTTCTGCTAATGTTCGATTCTTTTTAGGGATATAAATTTGATTACCATCCTTTGTATGATACCATTTATATCTCTTTTTGTTTCTTTTACAAATTAGCTTTCCCTCTGGAAATTCTTTTAACCGCATTTCCAAAGATTTGATTTTTCTCTCAAGTCGCTGGCTCTCTGAACACATACGTTGGTATATCGTTTATAAGCCCTCCTTTACTATTTAATTGCTAAAATTTAAACATATTCACCAATAAAAGTAAAGCAATTTCTTCTAATCAATAAACTTTCTCTTTTTCACGGGACCTATAAATAATAATTGACTTCCCAGGTCCCATTTCTTCCATATAAAGCAAGCTTTTTCTCCCCAAAGGGACCACTCCCCCAAAAACATCCAAAAAACCCCCGCCTTTTCTAAAAAGCGAGGTCTTTTCACACCAAAATTTCATATAGGTCCCCAGGCCACATCAAACACTTCAAAAACACACTTAGTGACTCCATAAGCCCGCGAACCTATTTCTACAAAGTAAAAAAGACAGCCAATCGATCTGCTGTCTTTTTAGGAGAAGGTATTTTTACTATGGGGTTAGTAAAAACTATATATAATGTATTGGGGGGTTTTTACATGGATTATAATAGCACTATCCTCACAGAAAGTGTGCACAAACTTAACAAAAGTTTGCAAGTTTTTTTGTGCACTTTTTCATCTCCCAATTTTATTATTACCAAAATCCATAAAAATATGCATAAAAAAACCGAGTTTTTTAGGCTCGGTTTTGTTTTCGTAAATTTTCGAAACATTTTTAGACTTCGTCACAGACGTTATTTTCCGCTTCTAAATCATTGTCAACACCTTTTTCTTCAAAAAGTGCTTCGAATTCTTCTCTGGAAATCTTTTCTTTCTCTAAAAGAAGCTCTGCACAGCGGTCTAATACGTCACGATGTTCCAAAATAATGCGTTTTGCTTCTGCATAAGCATCATCAATAATGCGTTTTACTTCACTGTCAATGGTTGCAGCTACACCTTCACTATAGCTTCTGGTGTGTGCAAGATCACGTCCGATGAATACTTCATCATCTTCATTGGTATAACAAATCATACCAATATTTTCAGACATACCATATTTGGTTACCATATCGCGAGCAGTTCTGGTGCACTGTTTAATATCCTGTGATGCACCTGTAGTCACATCATCAAAGACTAATTCTTCTGCCACACGCCCACCAAGACCTACGATAATATCCTGAATCATACGGCCTTTGGAGTTGAACATTTCATCCTTTTCCGGAAGCGGCATGGTATAACCTGCAGCTCCTGCTCCTGTTGGAATAATAGAAACTGTATATACAGGCCCCACATCTGGAAGCACATGGAAAAGAATTGCATGACCTGCTTCATGATATGCGGTAATACGTTTTTCCTTTTCAGAAATAACTTTGCTCTTCTTTTCAGCTCCGATACCTACCTTTACGAAGGATTTGCGGATATCTTCCTGTGTAATATAGGCACGTTCTTCACGTGCAGTAACAATAGCTGCTTCGTTTAACAGATTTTCCAGGTCTGCACCTGTAAAGCCTGCGGTGGTCTGTGCTACCTGTTTTAAATCTACATCATCACCCAGTGGCTTATTCTTTGCATGCACATTTAAAATTTCTTCACGGCCAGCTACATCTGGACGACCTACGACGATTTTACGGTCAAAACGACCTGGACGCATAATCGCTGGATCTAAAATATCCACACGGTTTGTAGCTGCCATTACAATAATACCTTCGTTAACACCGAAGCCATCCATTTCCACCAACATCTGGTTTAAGGTCTGTTCACGTTCATCGTGTCCGCCACCCATGCCTGTACCACGACGTCGTGCTACTGCATCAATTTCATCAATAAAAATAATACATGGTGCATTTTTCTTTGCATCTTCAAACAAATCTCTTACTCTGGAAGCACCAACACCAACAAACATTTCTACGAAATCAGAACCAGAAATGCTAAAGAATGGCACGCCTGCCTCTCCTGCAACCGCTTTCGCAAGAAGGGTTTTACCAGTACCAGGAGGCCCTACCAAAAGCACTCCCTTTGGAATACGCGCACCCAAATTGGTATATTTCTTTGGTGCACGAAGGAAATCTACGATTTCTTCCAATTCTTCTTTTTCTTCTCTAAGTCCAGCAACATTGGCAAATGTTTTCTTACCATTCTCATCCGTAGCAAGCTTTGCACGGCTCTTGCCAAAATTCATCATTTTGCTGCCGCCGCCCTGCTGCGCCGCATTGTTGTTCATAATCATAAAGAAAATAAACACAATACCAAAAATTATCAAATAAGGAAGGAAGCTTTCCAACCATGTTTTCTGTGGCACATTGACACAGTAATAATTACCAAAGCCGTTTGCTTCCATAATATCCTGCATCTCGTTTACGTCTGACACATACATGGTCTTTGTCGTTTCATCCTTCATCAAAATGGTAAGATTACCTGTAGGCACCTCCGCATTCTGCGAAATCTTTACCGCATCCACCTGTCCACTCTGTAAAGCCAGAACAAATTCTGCTTTTGTCATGCTGGTTGGCTGGTTATTATTTCCCATGCTCCACCATAAAATGACAATGGCGAGGATAAAAATCAAATACAGACTCCATCCGCCAAAATTACTATTTTTACTACTCTTTGTATTCAAATCTCATTTTCTCCTTCTATTCTTCCACAAAACCAATATAAGGAAGATTTCGATATTTCTGATCCCAGTCTAAGCCATATCCCACGATAAACTTATCAGGAACTACGAATCCTGTGTAATCTACCACTACATCTTTCACTACACGTCTGTCTGGTTTGTCCAACAAGGTACAAAGGGTGAGTGTCTTTGGATTTCTGCTCTTAAATAACTGAAGCAAACGGCTCAGTGTATTACCAGAGTCAATAATATCTTCTACAACGATAACATTTTTACCTTCAATAGATCCCGACAAATCCTGTTTTACATTGATAACACCAGATGAAACTGTCTGTGCACCGTAGCTGGATACTGTCATAAAATCCATTTCCAATGGTAAATCAATGCGTTTTGCAAGCTCTGTCGTAAAGAAAATAGAGCCCTTCAAAATACAAATCAAATATACCGATTCCCCTTTGAACTTTTCTGTAATCTCTGCTCCGATTTCTGCAACACGTTTGTTGATTTGCTCTTCTGTCAAATACACTGTAATATTCTGTCCGTTTTCTCTACTCATTTTCGTTTCCTCCATCATATGTAATTTCAAGAATGTATTTTGTCTTTTGTGAAACTTTTATATGCTCACTGATACGACCACCAATGAGCCACAAGACCTCATTGTCCTTCGCCAGGAGCCACCTTTTATCACGTTCTGCGATTGGAATCTTTTCATCAATAAAATACGTTTTTAACTTTTTACGATGTCCCAATGCATCACTAATAAAATAGTCCCCACTTCTTCGTGTTCGTATACAAAATCCTTGTTTTATTTTATCATAATCGAACCATTTCGTATATGTTTTTCTAGGAATTTCCAAAGATTCCTCATTCTTTTCGATGATTCTGCAGGCTATTTTTTCGCTTCCATCTCCGATAACAAGCTCCAACGCTCTGGAATCTCCGTCGCACTTCTTAAAAAGTGCGGCCAGCATTTCTTCTGGCACTTCATACACTTTATCCTCAGAAGTTTCTGTTTCGACGTGTGTCTGTCCGCAAGCCAGATAGACGATATCAAACTCCTTCCAAGCACAAATTCCATACGGAAGATTCATTTTTCTACCTGACTGACCACCACAAAGCACCAGCAAATCCTCTACATGAATAGAGGCAATATCCTTTTTCTGCTTTGCTGTAAGAACTATCGCCTTATAAGCAATCTGCCTTTGCATCACTGGATGAAGCTGTAGCAACGCCTTTCCATCCAGTGCAATCCGCTCATCTACCGTTGCAATCTGTCCCCAAAGCCGTTCCGTTTCTAAATCCAGATACTCCTTGATTTCCGATAAATGTGCTGCCGTTTGATTCATATGCTCTACCGCCTGCACATTAATTTGAGACAATTTAGGAAAGACCTGTGCCCGCAGAAAATTTCTACTATAATCCAATTCTGCATTCGTGCAATCGACGCGATATCCCATTCCATGGCTTTGCAGAAATCCCTCGATCTCCCTTCGATGAAAGAATAAAAGAGGTCGAATATAACACACGCCTGTTTCATCCTCTCGTACCGGCTGCATACCACACAACCCCGCCAAGGAGCTACCCCGAACCATTTGAAAGAGAATCGTTTCTGCATTATCTTCCTGATGATGTGCAAGTGCAATCTTTGCTCCTCTTTCCAGGGCCAGCTTCGTAAAAACCTGATAACGCAAAATACGCGCCGCCTCTTCCACACCAAGCCCCGTCTGTTTACAGTAAGCAGGCACATCGACCGCAACAGAATGACACAGCACTTGGCAACGTCTACACAAATCTTCCACAAACTCTGCATCCTTTACACTTTCTTCTCCACGGATGCCATGTTCTACATGAATGACCTCTAAAGAAAAATTCATTTCTTTCTGCAATGCCAACAGCGCCAACAAAAGGCAAACCGAATCTGCCCCTCCCGAAACACCTGCCAGCACCTTGTCGCCAGAAGATACCATATGAAATTCTTCCATTTTCTTTTGCAATTCTCGAAGCATTATTTCTCCCAAATTCCGGTTACTAGAACCGTCATATCATCCATGGCATGTCCACCTGTACGAATCATAACCTGTTCCAATATTTTCTCCGCCAGGACTCCTGCATTGTCTGTTTTAACTTCACGAATGATTTCTGCCAGAGTTTCTTCCGGCTCTTTTTCCTGAAGATATTCTATCACACCATCTGTCACCATTACAAGAAAATCACCATTTCCCAACTGTTTTTTCACACTTTCCACCTCTATGTGAGCATCCGCACCAGCTGGCAGTGTGCCTTCGCATATCATTTCCACTTGGTCTTTTCTTTTAATAAAAGTCGCCGCACCACCAATCTTTATCAATTCTAGCTGACCGGTATATAAGTCGATCATCGCATAATCCAAAGTAGAAAAACTGTTTTCCTCACCTTGTAAAACCATGGCGGAGTTCATAAGCTTAATGGCTATTTCTTTTCGGAATCCTGCTTCCATAAACTTCTGCAACAAATCCACCACCATCTCGCTTTCCTGATTTGCTCTTACACCAGAACCCATTCCATCCGACAAGCAAATATGATAATTCCCATCATCCATTGCAAAAAAAGAAAAGCTGTCTCCATTGATAAAAGATCCTGTTTTCTTTTCTGTCGCGATTCCTTGGAGTCCATAATATTTTGTATCTTCGTACAGTGATAAAAATACTGGCTCCTGCGTCAAAATTGTCTTTGTATCCTTTCCCATACGCATCGGTTTATGCAAGGCCTTTTCCACCGCCGCAAGATAATGTTTGACAGGTATCCCACCGTTCCATTTGCAATAAACATACCCTTCCACACAAAGCCTTTTGTTTTCCTCATAAAGATGCAAGTCTTCTATGAGCAATCCCTTTTCCTGCACCTGATATATAATTTGTGAGAGTAAGAGTTTTGATTTTTGATCAATATTCGTTCTTGCCCTTGCCCACTCTTCTACAAGTCCCGCCATTGCATCCAGCTGTTGTGCTATTACATAGCGGTTTTCCTGCAGTCGATTGTACCAAGCATGATTCAATTCCAATCGCCCGAACGCCTGCAATGCTTCCTCTACCATCCCTTTGTATTGGTGACAATTTTTTACATAGGGGTCCACCAGCAATTCTTCTTTGCTACTATGATTCATTACGGCATGCAAAAGTGCCCGTATTCCTCCAAGACTTCGCATACGATTCTCATTCCAACATACCGCACAACCATCGCAATTCGCACAAAGTTTTCCCGTTATTTCCTGTTCCAAAATCCCCACTTCTTCTGTGATCTGCTTTTGTTTTGGCTGGCTCATAACCAAAAACGCATCCGACAATCCGTTCACCGCATAGGCAAAGGATTCCATTTTCTGATTGTGCGGCTCTTTCCGCGGTATCACAACATTTCCATCACTCTTTTTATTCAATCGAACATATATATGCGCCCGCGATATCAGACCAACCAAATATTGAAGAAACACTATCATGGAGAATGCCAGAAGCCCTCCACTCGCAAATGCCACTATCCCTCTTATCATCTCTCTACCCATTTTCTTATGAACCTCCGCATGTACATATTTCTACAAACCTCATTATACGGACAAGCAAACGCATACTTTGTCAAAAAACGGAATAGAGTTTTACCTTTTTCTCCACAAAAAAAACGACGAATCTACACTATTCGTCGCTTTCTTTAAATATAATCTCATTTTCAAATACAAGACCCAGCTTATTCGCCATGTCCTTTATGTATTCCATCGATTTGGTATATAAATCCAACTCTTCCAGCTCTTCCTCACGCTGCATTTCTTCGGTCAACTGCTGCATCAGATTTTCTTCACGTTCCGCCAGAAGATCGTCTTTCTCTTTTAGTTTATAAATTTGAATCGACATAACTACTACAAACACCAGCACAATGAAAATAATGCTCATGGTTCCAGCGTTATAACCATTCTTTTTGCGTTTTCCCGCCATAAAGTACCTCTTTCTAATTCCTTATCTTATGTATTATATCACATATGACACATTATTTGAACCACTTTCCCAAGAGATTATCTGGTTTCTTTACACTGACTGGCACCTGTGAATAAGAAAGAGAATCTATAATTCCCTCAACATCTACTTCTCCTTTTTCCAGATTCAACCGATTCACATGCAAATCTTTTCCCTTCACATTCAGCATCCCCTGTTCCGTTTCCAGCAGAATTTCTGATATATCAAAAGAAATCACATCCAGCACCCCTGTAAAACTTCCGTTCTTTCGATTGGTCAGAACAATCTTATGGGACTTCGTTAATTTATTTTCTTCCATACAAAAACCTCCTATATAGTAACTATATTAGGAGGTTCTTAAAATTATGATACATATTCAAATAAATCTTTGGCTTCTTCTTTCTTGGTAGTATCCTGAATATCCAAGACTCTCACTTTGACCGTTTTCTGTCCAAATGCAATCTCTATGATATCGCCTACCTTCACATTTACAGAAGCCTTTGCCTCTTTGCCATTGACACTTACACGACCAGCATCACAGGCTTCATTGGCAACTGTTCTTCTCTTAATTAAACGAGATACTTTCAAAAACTTATCTAATCTCATCGAATTAGTTGATAGAATCCTTTAAAGCTTTACCAGCTTTGAATTTTGGAGCTTTAGAAGCTGCAATTTTCATTTCAGCACCTGTCTGTGGATTTCTACCTGTTCTAGCTGCTCTTTCAGAAACTTCGAAAGTACCGAATCCTACTAACTGGATTTTTTCACCTTTCTTTAATTCTTCAGCAACAACATCTGTGAATGCTTTTAAAGCTGCTTCAGCATCTTTTTTAGAAAGCTGAGCTTTTTCAGCCATAGCTGCAACTAATTCTGTCTTGTTCATGTTATATTCCTCCTCTGGATTTTCATTTATAATAATTCGGATTTTCTTCCCAAATTACTTGCATTAATAGTTATACTTCCTTTTTAGGTGTTTGTCGAGGAAAAAAGCCTATATTTCCGTGCTTTCTAGCGATTCTGTCCCCTCTTCTTCTGTCTCTGTTTCCGCTTCCTCTGAATCGGCAGCATCCTCGCTCTCTTCTTCTGACTCAGATGTCTCTTCCTGTGAACCTTCTTCCGTCAGTTCAATGATTAACGTAGCCTCCTCCGAATTAACAGACAAATACTTCTTCCATGTATCATACCCTTCGGCCTCTATCTGCAACACATGCAGACCATAGGTCAGTTCTACCGGTTTGGTATGATCGATTCGTTGATAGTCTACATAAACTTCAACCTCTTCTACATCAATTTTGAAGGAAATCAAACCTTTCTTTTTGCCTTCCCCTTTCAAAGTTTCCAAATCGATTTCTGTGGTTTCTCCACGCAGAATTTCAATCTTCGTACTTCCACCCCAGCCATCATTGGCTACCTTCAGGGTATATTCTCCTTCTGGCACTTCCAACTCTAAATTTGGCGTAATCATTGCAAATATATTATTGTTTAGTTGTAGAAAACTATCCTCAAATAAGGTCGTATTCTTTAAAGATAAGGTGCCATGCCCCGTTGTTACAATAACTGAGCGAATTTTCTTATCAATTCCAACCACCGTCAAAATATCATCTTTCGAGATATCCGAAAAAGTAATCTCTTTTCCATTCGAGAACACCTTGACCTCATCCCTAATCGAATATTTCGTATCGGCAATGGTAAACACTCCCTTTGCCTCATCAATTTGAAAACGACGCACCTTCTCATACTCCCAAACATAGTCCGAAAGCTGCACCTCTGTCAGATAACCATCCTTATCACGTGGAGCGATGGTTACAAATCTGCCAGATGTAAACTCTGCTGCCGATGCATAATTACCATACTTATCTTTAAACTGGGTAGAAAAGCCATATTCATAATAATATTCCATGCCACTAGAAAAGGAATATAAACGCATTGACTCTTCCAGAGTATCATTCTCTAGAATTAGGAATAACTGGTCTTCTTGAGATTTTTCAGATTCCGTCTGTTCGGACTCTGTTTCTATCTCGTCTCCCTTTCCACATCCTGCCAGACAAAACATCGCCATAAAAAGAACTAATGCATATAAAATTATCTTGTGTAAATTTATCTTTCTCATAGGTCAAGTATACCCCATTATTTTAGAAAAGCAAATATGTTTTCTATGAAATTTAAGCGCTTTTCTTCCTGCTCAATTACCTTTTTTAGTTTATCAATATCTCTACCTGATATCCATGTTTTTCTCGAACTCATATAATGGTTTGTTACTTTCCAAAACTTTTCTGGGAACAAAAGCAATCCGTACAACTGCTGGTATTCTTCCTTTCGCAACGGACGATACCTGTCATATTCCTTAAGTAGGTCAACTCCTATTTTTTCATTCCATTCATTCTTCTCCAGCATCTTTCGAAGGAAATTGGCCAAATCTGTCATCGACCAGTTATAAGCGAAATTCTCAAAATGTACGATTTGATACTTTCCATTACAAAGTAAAACATTGTGCTGATTAAATTCTCCATGGCAATATAGATATCGCGATGCTTCCTGACTTACATTTTCCAACATAACAAAGGCTTCCTCTGCTGCACTTCTATTATGTTCAAAATGTTTCATATATATTTGTTCAAATTCCGTTTTCTTCTTGCGATTTCGGATATAGTTTCGAACCTTAATCAATTCACGATAGTGACGATGCCAGATTTCCAGCACTTCTTCCGTATAAAGTGGCAGCTCTGTTTCCAGATTAATCTGTTCGGCAGTATTATGATAAATCGCCAACAACCGCACCGCTTCCTTCATCTCCTCTAATTTGCTCGTACTAATTTCTGTTCCATCCACATAAGTTTTTAACAGAAAACGCTCTCCACTATACTCATCCTCTGACACCGCTTCCTTATTTTTCGTCAACTCCACTTGTTCTACCTGGAACCCTTTTCTTTCCAATTCTGCCAGAAAACGGAAAAGCAGCATTCCTTTTTCCTTGGAACCGCGGAAAGGCATTAATAGTTTTTTCCCTTTATCGGTATCACAAATAAAGGCCCCTCGTCCTTTTGTAACCTCCCGTACTTCTATTTCATATTGTGATAGAATTGCTTCTGTTTGATTATACAAAAAACCCCTCCAAATGATTCACATTGTATCTGTTTATCATATGAAAGGGGTTATCAACTTATTCGCTCGTTCTAACAACTTTTCTCTCTGGTTTAGATTAGGATCATTAATTACAATATCAAATAACAAATCCAGTACCACGCCAATTTCTTCTCCTGGTTTCATACCCATCGCAATTAAATCTCTACCATTTACCGACAAATCTTTTTTGTCCACACAGTAGTTCTTTTCCAACACCTCTTTATAGGCTTTTTCCAAATCATCTACATAGGCCATCTTAGATTCAAAATTGTAATCACTCTGTGCCAAAATATCCGCACGTTTGATTTCAATCATCATCGGCATATTTTCCAAACCAATTTCACTGATCCGTCTACGAACCAATGCCATATTATCCATTGGCGGTCTGTCATCATGATGTTTTACCATGCGGTATACAAAATCAATCGTAGCATTATCAAATTTCAATCTGCGGAGAATACCTTTGGCCATATTGGCACCTGCCTGCGTATGACCAACAAAATGATCATATCCTCTATCATCTGTCGTAAGCACCACAGGTTTCGCCAAATCATGCAAAAGCATGATGAGTCGAATCATCTTCTCTGGACGAACGTGCTGCATAGCAACAATCGAATGTTCTCCTACTGTGTATTTATGATGATGATTATTCTGCACCGTTTCCATTGCCACATCAAATTCTGGCATGAAAACTCTAGTTAAACCTAATTCATAAGCAGTGCGGATTTCTTCTGGATGGTCGGACACTAAAATTTTCACCAATTCTACCGCAATACGTTCCTTGCTTACCTTCGCAAGGGTAGGTGCAAGCTCTCTAATTGCCGCTTTTGTTTCTTCCTCAATACAGAAACCCAGTTGTGCAGCAAAACGAACTGCACGAAGCATACGAAGGGCATCCTCAGAAAAACGTTCTTTCGGATTTCCCACACAACGGATGACCTTATCTTCTAAATCCTGAATTCCTTGAAACTCATCTACAATACCCACTCTGTCATTATATGCCATTGCGTTAATCGTAAAATCGCGGCGCTTCAAATCTTCTACCAGATTCGCAGTAAAAATAACTTCCTTTGGATGTCTGGCATCTTCATATTCTCCATCAATTCGATACGTAGTAACCTCGTAGCCAACATGATTTTTCATAACTGTAACCGTTCCATGCTGGATTCCTGTATCAATGGTATGTGAGAAAAGTGCTTTCACTTCCTCTGGCTTTGCAGAAGTCGTAATATCCCAGTCTCCAGGCACACGAAGAAGGAGTGTGTCTCTGACACACCCTCCTACAGCAAAAGCCTCATAGCCATTTGCTTCCAGTGTCTCTATGATATTTTTTACATCAACTGGTAGTTCTACTCTCATGCAAAAATATACGATCCTTTTCCTGCTGCCTTCACACTATATAATGAATCATCTGCGATTTTTATCAAATCGTCCACATAATTTTCTGTGGCAAATTCATCACAAGTGGTAATTCCAATTGAGCAGCCAATTTTATGTTTCTCTTCGATTTCTACTTTCATTTGCAAAATCGTTTCTATAGATTCTCTGAAGCCATCTGCTTTTTCAATCTTTTTATAAATGGACTGAATAATTGCTTCGATCTCCTGTCTTTGATTCGTATAGGTGATAATAATAAATTCATCTCCACCATAACGGCTTACGAAGCCCTTATCACCAATGGCCTCATCAAAAATACGAGCCATCCCCTGTAACACGATATCTCCGATTTCATGTCCATATGTATCATTATAAGGTTTAAAATTATCCAAATCGATAAACATTACGCCCAATCCGTGAATCACGTTTCGCTTTTCCAATTCCGAACGAAGTCTTTCGTACATACCCATACGATTTGTGATACCCGTTAATACATCTGTTGTTGCAGCCTCCTGCAAGCGTTTGTTCATCTGCGATATCTTATCATAATATTCGGTTCGATAAATCGCATGACCTAATTCTCTTATCAAAAGCTGATAAATCTTCAAATCATCTTCATTTAAAAGATAACGATTTACAGAATCATGCCAATTATCTTTCATCTTAATGTAAGTAATAAAATAACTTTCCAACTGTCCGTCTTTAAAGAATGGCACCGCTACAAATGAGCACACCTCATCCTCGCCAAAGAACGAAATCATCTCTTTATGTTCTGAGAACGTATGACTAATCTTGGAAACCGCTACTCCGTCTGAATATTCATTAATACATTTCTCCAGAGCATTCAATTTATCCTGCGAGAAGAATATTCCTGTATCATTGTATAACACCTGAGAATTTTCCTCCTCTCGGCGAACATACAATGCACAATCATTATTGAAACGATTCAGGAAAAGACGAATGGAACTCTTTACCATTTCATAAATTCGAACGTCCGTCTTATCTAAGAGATTCTGCCAGGTAGAGATGAACTCCAACTGCTTTTTATTTCTCTTATTTTCTTTTTGCAAAGCAATTTGACGAATCAGCTCATCAATTTGTGCTTTTGGAGTTCCTTCTAGTTTGCCAACTTTCTCACGCACCTCTTTCAGCATATCCTCTGGAAGACCTGCCGCTATCTGTACAACAACTTCCTGACGCTGCAACAGATTTGCACGCTCTATTTCAAACAGTTCCATACGGCCCAGCTTCTGGAAAAGTTCCATACGAGAACGTCGGTAAAGCACATGAATATAGAACAAGTTTCCTTCTGCTTTTTCGAAGTACTTTTCTGTCTCTTCAAACTGTACCAATGCTGCATCTATATTATCTACACTTAACTCATGCATCGCCTTTGCAAAATGATACAGACACATATCATCATCGCTTCGCGCAAAATCGTGCACGACTTCTTCCTTTTGTTTTTCCAAAATATAATTCAAGAACTGTGCACAGCTCAAGAGGTATCTTTCACTATCAAAACGATTGCCCTGCATAACACTAAGCAATGCCTGAATCGCATAAAGTTTTGCCAAATTACAAACTCGCAAACTATTTAAATGCAGTTTATCTACTGTTTTAATCGCAATCTGTAATGCTTCCTCTGCCAGCTTATAATTTTCCTGTGCAATACAGGTTAAAGCGAAATTGTAGCATACCTCTGCAATATCCTCTGGAAGTTTCAAATCATAAAACAATGCAATTGCCTGGCCATAGAACCATGCCGATTCCTCCAAATGTCCCAAAGCACTCAGATTATATCCCATCGCGGATAGCATACGTCCTGCCTCTATGGATTTGTGATCCTGAATATACTGGAAGGTACGAATCGAATAAAGCAATGCGATTTCATTCATACCATTTGTAGATGCAATCATTGCATTTTTCTGATATGCATTACATACTAATACTTCGTTTCCAATTTCTTTCGCCAGTTTGACGCCCTTGGTGAAATGAATCAAAGCTGACTCTGAGCGATATGCTTTCGCAACAATCTCTGGCCGATTGTCATAGGCATAAATATATACATGTGCAAGATGGTTACGATATCCATAATGCATCAATTTCTCTATAATGTTTTTATCTACTTCTACATCTTTTACACAGAAGAAAATATTATGCCAGCCAGACATCTGAATACTCAATTTTAAAACTTCCGCTTTAAAAATATATTCTGTCTGACCGATATTTTCCGCTTCTTTTCTTGCTACCTCTGCGTAACGTTCTGCCTGTTCCAATTTTCCCTGATACATATAACAGGTTGCTATATCCATAGAGCACTGATACGTAATAATGCTCTCTCTGCCAGGCACATCCAATTTCGAAATATCCTCAATAATATCCAATGCCTTAGACAAGTCTCCTCGCAAAATTGCAACCTGTGTATGCATGAAATACAACGACAGTTTCACTCCATCTGGCATTTTCGCTTCTTCAAATTTAATTTGCTTTTCAATATCCACAAAGTAACTATTCGCCTGCTCATAATCTAAGAGTTCAATTACATTATTGAGCTGCACAAATAACTTTTTATAATCCTGATATTGTTTTCCTACCGACTGGTAATTGCTGCTTCTTGCTACTCCGCTACTACCGATATGATATACCTGACCACAATCATTTAATCTTTCTGTCAGTAAACCCCATTCATGTGCACGATTATCCTTGCGAATACGTGCCTCGTTTACACCCAGCACAATACCAATTTTATTCGATGGTTCTTCTACAAGTGCACGCACCAGCTGAATGGTACTTTTGCTTGCCATTTGAAAACGATTCACCACCAGCATCAGAGGCTTATACTCTGCAACCTCCTTAAGCATAAGTGCAATCGTCTTGGTCATTCGACTCTGTTCGTATTCGACCTCATCCAGAAGCACCTTTTCCTGTCTTTTACAAATTCCAGTTTCATAGTACATTTTCAGCACTTCTCGCTGTAATTCATATACCTGACACTTGGTAAGGAATTCATCAAAGTCGCCTTTTACATATTCACGGTGCATTTGACATATCACATCAAGAAATGGATCATATGCACCAACGATATCTTCTGAACTGTATTCCTTCCATGTAAAAAAAACGCTATCCGCACTTTCAGAATAACGTTTTATCGCTTCTAGTCCTTGCACAGAGAAGGAATTGTTATAGCAAGCCATAACAATATTCTTCTCCGCTTCATTGACTTTCCCATATACCTGTTCAATTACCCCATTAAAATATTTCTCGAACATGGTCTTCTCCTAAAGGTTTATAATTAGTATGCTTTGCCCCAATATACTAATTTATGAGCTGGTTTGCCACAGCATACACATACATCTGAAATCTGTTCCTGATCATCAAATGGCATACAACGGCTGGTTACACCAGTATCTTCTTTAATCTTTAATTCACAGTCTAAGCCTTCGCACCACATACCGCGGATAAAGCCAGTCTTGCTTTCTGCTTTCTGAACAAACTCTGCATAAGAATGCGCATCTGTAATATGACTGTTTAAGAATTCCTTTGCTCTAGCGAGCATATCTGCCTGCATGGTTTCTAAAATTTCTGCAAGCTTTGTATTTAATTCATCTAAAGCTACAACTGTTTTTTCTCTTGTATCTCGACGAACTACTACACACTGATTATTTTCGATATCCTTTGGTCCGAGTTCTACACGAACTGGGATACCCTGAATTTCTTGTTCTGCGAACTTCCATCCTGGACTCTTATCTGTTGCATCGATTTTCACACGGAAGTCTTTTGCAAGTGCTTCTTTTACATCATATGCTTTATCAAGAACGCCTTCTTTTTTCTGCTGAATTGGAACTACCATTACCTGCGTAGGTGCAATTCTTGGTGGAAGCACAAGTCCGGAATCATCACCATGTACCATGATAATCGCGCCAATCAAACGAGTTGACATACCCCATGAGGTTTCATGGCAGTACTGTAATTTATTTTCTTTATCGGTATACTGAATACCAAACGCTTTCGCAAAACCATCACCGAAGTTATGAGAGGTACCTGACTGTAATGCTTTACCGTCATGCATCAATGCTTCGATAGTATAAGTGGCTTCTGCACCAGCGAATTTTTCTTTATCTGTCTTACGCCCTTTTACAACAGGAATCGCAAGTACTTCTTCTAAGAACTGTGCGTAAAGATTTAACATCTGTACGGTTCTTTCTTCTGCTTCTTCTGCAGTCGCATGTACGGTATGACCTTCCTGCCATAAGAATTCAGATGAACGAAGGAATGGTCTGGTCGTCTTTTCCCAACGCACTACAGAACACCACTGATTGTAAACCATTGGCAAGTCTCTGTGTGACTGAACTGTCTTTGCAAACAATTCACAGAAGAGTGTTTCTGATGTAGGACGTACACAAAGTCTTTCCTGAAGTTCTTCCAAACCACCATGAGTAACCCAGGCTACTTCTGGTGCAAACCCTTCTACGTGGTCTTTTTCTTTCTGAAGAAGGCTTTCTGGAATGAACATTGGCATGTACACATTTTCTACGCCAGTTTCTTTAAATCTTGCATCTAACTGCTTCTGAATATTTTCCCAAATTGCATAGCCCTTTGGTTTAAAAATCATACATCCTTTTACAGATGAATAATCCATAAGTTCTGCTTTTTTTACAACGTCTGTATACCATTGTGTGAAGTCCTCTTCTCTCGAAGTAATGGCTTCTACTAACTTCTTGTCATTTGCCATAACAAATCTCCTCTTTTATTTCAAGAACACTTAATATGTTCCTATTTTTTATTTAATAATTTATTTTACCAATTTTACTGGAAAAATTCAATAAATACTTTCCCTAAGGGCTGTATTTCAAACTTCATTGGAACTTTCTTGGTTGGATGTTCAAACTCCAGCTTATAAGAACACAATGCGAGCTGTTCTCCATCCTTCGCTTCTCCATATTTACTATCCCCCACAAGCGGGCAACCTGCATGTGCCATCTGCACACGAATCTGATGCTGACGACCGGTATGGAGTTTGATTTCAAAAAGCGAATTTGATTTTGATTCCAAATATTTATATTCCAGCTTCGCATACTTGGCTTCCTTCGGAAGCTTTTCCGGTGTATGTTTCCACTCTTCTTCCTCTATCGCTCTCGTGAAATTCGTTTTCTTGTCTGTAATTAGATAATCTTCCAATACCCCTTCTGGACGATACAAATACAAATCGCAGGCATGTGTCAAAAGTGCATAGTAATACTTTCCTATCACACGTTCCTGCACCTGCTTCGATAAATGAGCAGCAGCCTGCTGATTTTTTGCAAAGACCATAATCCCTTCTACTGGCTGATCCAATCTATGTACCACCCCTATGTAGGGCGGTTCCCCTTTTCTTGCTCTGTAATTTTTTAAAAGGCTTTCCATATCCTGCTGCCCCAAACGTTTTGTCTGTGTTGCTACTCCTGCGGGCTTACGACAGATGAGGATATCCCGGTCTTCAAAAATAATTTCTAATTCTCGCACCATAATTCTATTCATTCTCTACCTTAACCTGGCAAACCTTCATGGCTTCCAATGCATTTTTGTGACTTTCTGGTGTGACACCAGCACAGCAAGCTGCATCTACGATTACTGGTACTTCTGGCAAAAATGCCTTGGTTACCATTACGTTTGAAATGACGCAAATATCTGTACAAAGACCGATAAAGGTGATGCTTTCTATTGCTTCCACTTCATTCATAGCCAATAATTTGTTTGGTAATTCGGATGAGCCAAATGTCACTTTATCAATTGCTTCTGTCGTGCGTAATGCTTCTAATTCTGCACGGATTTCCCACCCCTCTGTTCCTCTAATACAATGTGGCACAGGAAGATTCTGTCCTTCCTGTGTATCCATATAATTTTCAAAATGAGTGTCCCTTGTAAAGAGAACAGTTCCTTCAAAATTCTCAATTTTTGTTTTTACATTTGGAACGATAGCAACTGCCTCTTTTGTTCCAAGTGCTCCATCAATAAAGTCATTCTGCATGTCTACAACTACTAACACGTTCTGCATACGATACCTCCTGATTTCTCTTCTGTATTATTGTCTATTTCTTCGTTTACACTTGAGGATACATCACTTTCCAACAGTTTTCCCCATGCTTTGCGAATTATCTTTTCTGCATCATTTGCCTCATCTTTCGATAATTGCGGGACTCCCTTTAATGCGTAGTCCATACTTAGATTCTCATATTTATTTTCTCCCAAAGTATGATATGGTAACACTTCGAGTTTCTCCACATTGGAAAGTAGTTTTAAAAACGCACCATACTTAGTCAATGCTTCTTCCTTATAGGTAATTCCTGGAACGACTACATGACGAATCCACACTGGCTTTCCAATTTCATCCAAATATTTTGCAAAAGCAAGTATCTTTTGATTGGAATGCCCTGTCAGTTCTTTATGTGCAACATCCTCGACATGTTTGATATCCAGCATCACCAAGTCTGTTACTGCCATCAGCCTTTCTATCTTTGCAAAGGATTCTGAATTTCTATCCTCTGTAAACATAATCCCCGATGTATCAAGGCAGGTATGAATCTCTTTTTCTTTCGCCTTGGTGAAAAGCTCCAGTAAGAAGTCCATCTGCACCATTGGTTCGCCGCCAGTAGCAGTGATTCCACCTGTGCGATAGAAGGTGCGATTGCGTTCAAACATCTCCAATATTTCATCTGCATTTTTTTCTTTTCCATCCGTCATATCCCAAGTGTCAGGGTTATGGCAGTACTGACACCGCATGGGACAGCCTTGAAAAAACACGACGAAGCGCACACCAGGTCCATCTACGGTTCCGAAGGTTTCTATCGAATGAATGTAACCCATCTTCTATCTCCTTTTCTACTTCCTTCGTATATTATACCTAAAAAACACTTCCCAATCAATATTCATCACATTCTCTCATGAAATGTTCTTGCAATTACTTCATCCTGCTGCTCTTTGGTCAGCTTGATAAAATTCACTGCATAACCCGAAACACGAATTGTTAACTGCGGATATTTTTCTGGGTGAGCCTGTGCATCACGCAAGGTATCCTGCTTTAATACATTCACATTTAAGTGATGTCCTCCCTTGCTCATATAGCCATCTAACATCTGTGTGAGATTATTCTTTGCATCTTCCGTATTTTTGCCCAACGCATCTGGCACGATACTGAAGGTATTTGAAATACCATCCTGTGAATCCATAAACGGAATCTTGGCAACGGATGCAAGAGAGGCCACTACTCCATGGGTATCTCGACCATGCATTGGGTTACTACCTGGCGCAAAGGCTTCGCCTCGTTTTCTTCCATCCGGTGTAGAACCCGTATTTTTTCCATACGACACATTGGAGGTGATAGTGAGAATGGAGGTCGTTTGAATACCGCCTCGATAGGTCTGGTTTTCTTTGATATATCCCACAAAAAGATGAAGTACCTCTTTGGCGATGTCATCTACGCGGTCGTCGTCATTTCCAAACTTTGGAAATTCTCCCACTGTCTCAAAGTCTACAGCGATTCCCTGCTCGTTTCGAATTGGTTTCACCTTTGCATATTTGATAGCCGATAAAGAATCTGCCACTACCGAAAACCCTGCAATCCCTGTTGCAAACCAGCGAGTAATCTTTTTGTCATGAAGTGCCATTTCTAATTTTTCATAGGAATATTTGTCGTGCATATAATGAATGATATTTAAGGCATTCACATATACCCCCGCCAGCCACTTCATCATATCCTTGTAAGCGGCCATTACTTCTTCATAATCCAAATATTCCGAAGTAATCGGACGATACTTTGGGCCTACCTGTTTTCCCGACAGCTCATCTACACCACCATTGATTGCGTAAAGCAAACACTTTGCAAGGTTCGCCCTGGCACCGAAAAACTGCATCTCTTTGCCAATTCGCATGGAAGATACACAGCAGGCAATACCATAATCATCTCCGTGCACCGGACGCATCACATCATCATTTTCGTATTGAATTGCAGAATGTTTGATGGAAATATCCGCGCAAAAACGTTTGAAATTTTCTGGAAGATTCACGGACCACAAAACCGTTAGATTTGGCTCCGGCGCCGCACCAATATTATTTAAGGTATGCAGATAACGAAACGACATTTTTGTCACCATATGGCGTCCGTCCAACCCCATACCCGCCAATGCTTCTGTAACCCAGGTTGGATCACCTGCAAAAATAGCATTATATTCCGTCGTTCTCGCAAACTTAATCAAACGCAGTTTCATGATAAACTGATCTACAAATTCCTGAATCTCTTTTTCCGTAAAAGTGCCTTCTTTCAAATCTCGCTCCGCATAAATATCCAAAAATGTCGATGTCCGCCCTAAGGACATTGCAGCCCCGTTCTGTTCCTTGGTCGCTGCCAAATATGCAAAATACAGTGACTGAATTGCCTCCTGAATATTCCCCGCTGGTTTGCTAATATCATATCCATAAATCTCTGCTAATTTTTTAAGCTGCTCTAACGCACGCATCTGTTCGGACAATTCTTCTCTCTCTCGAATAATATCTGGATTCATCATACAGCCTGTAGCATGAAATTCCTCTTGTTTTTCTTCAAGCAATCGATCTACTCCATACAATGCTACACGTCGATAGTCCCCAATAATGCGACCGCGGCCATATGCATCCGGAAGACCTGTAATAATATGAGAAGAACGACAGGCACGCATCTCAGGGGTATACACATCAAACACACCTGCATTGTGTGTCTTTCTATGCGTTGTGAAATTTTCAACCACTTCTTTGTCTACTTCATAACCACTGTCCTGACATGCCTTAATCGCCATACGGATTCCACCATAAGGCATCAATGCTCTTTTAAATGGTTTATCTGTTTGGAAACCTACAATCTTTTCTTTTGTCTTATCTAAATATCCTGGTCCGTGAGAAGTAATAGTCGAAATCACCTTCGTATCCATATCCAATACCCCACCTGCTTCACGTTCCTTTTTCGATAATTCTAAAACCTGATCCCACAGATCCAACGTATCTTGTGTTGGTCCTTCCAAAAAGCTTTCATCCCCATCGTATGCTGTATAATTTTTCTGAATAAAATCCCTCACATTGATTTCGTTCTGCCATGTACCGCCTTTAAAATCTCTCCATGCCTGTTGCATCTGCATCCTCTCCTTTTCTTGTTTTCTATTTCTTTGTAATAAAAAAGACAGGATATTTCTATCCTGTCTCTAGTTTGTCCTATATTCATTTTCCAATGCATACGCATTTATAATTTAAAGCG
>JAFUPI010000004.1 GCA_017481285.1 Agathobacter sp.
AGTGGCGCAGATTGTAAAACTTTTGACAGACAGAATAAATCATAAAAGCAAGCAGAGTGCTTCTTAGAAATAAAGCGTTTTTCTTAACCGAGAGAAAATGCACACAAAATACAGAGACATATATATTTCGAAATATAAAAACAAGGGCGTCGACAAATTTATATTTGTGCAAAAGCCCTCGTACATCTTAATATCGTAGACTGCCCGAAAATCTTTCATCGGTTACGTCCAATACACTTATATCCTCCTCTTCAATAAACCTTTTTCTATATAACAAATATAAATCTTTTCTCGAATACAAGTGTATATCTTTAGAATCAGCATATCTTTCTAATAATTTCTGAAACTCTGGAATTTTATTATAATAGTCCTCATCCATTTTTTCCAACTCTTTTAATGTATCTTCAAATGTTTGATTTTCTAGGTGTTCTATATTCGTTGGAAGTAATGATAATGTCAATATTCGCTTATCTGGTGGCAATTCGTGGCTATCTATCCATTCCATTGGAGTTTTGTTTTTATTTCTACTGAAATAACGTTTAACATTAGGACTCAACTTTTCATAATCATCCACTGTAATCTTAGAATCTAACAAACGGACACCTCGACCACCCGAATGAGGTGTAAAGATAAATATTCTAATTTTATCTTCCGGTAGCAAATTTAATAGTTCGTCTATCTGATTTATATTTTCCTTTGTGATTGGAATTCCAACTTCTACATCCAATCCTTTTTCTAAAGCTATTTCCAAAGAATTCATCATAAGTTCAAAATCGCCTTTTCTACCTGCAAACTTATCATGATATTCCTTTGTACCATAGAATGTAAAATCTACTAACTTGATTCCTAATTCTTTTAGACTTGCAAACAAAGAATCTAATTCTTCTCTTGTCCTCATTCGCATTCCATCCATCTGCAAAAACTCACCACTTGGAGAATTTGTTTCCTGCATAAATTTGATTGCATTAGGCAGATCTGGATGCTCCATGGCGTAGCCAAAATAGTATGTAAAGTTAATTTCTTTATGTGTATTTTTTAACCAATTATAAAATTTGCGTGCATATATCACACTGCGTTCATAATCAATTCCTAGACATTTCCCATTCCAAGATAACAGACAGTATTTGCAATGATTGTAGCATGGAACACATAAATTTAAGATATTAAGTGATGTAGTTTTCATTATCTTTATACCTCTTATCCTATCGACTATTGCCAAATAAACTGGTCTATCTGTTGCTTTATTTCTTTAACTCCCAGTATTTTATCTTCCATTTTCTGCCCATATTTATGTCGCTCAATACCTAACACACGATGATTTAATTCAGTTCCTTCAAACCATGTTTCAAAACATGGAATAAAATCAGGAGTCTTATTCTTCTCACCATAAATACCTATAATATACAATTTAGAAACAATTGCTTCATAGATTTCTTCATTGTGCATAAAAAAATCCTGACTTCGTTCATTCAATTTAAAGTAAAGCGACGTTGGATTCCCACAATACATAGGAACAATGAAAAAGATTTTTTCATAATTCACCATACTTTCAAATAGGTTGTATATATCATCTCCACGGTATTTACACACATCTTCAAAACATTCATATCTGCATCCACTACAATCATGAACATGCAAATTTCTAAAATGGATTATGGTATCACCTTCAGTAGCAATGTATTCTGAAATATTATCACAGTTTCCACCTTCTCTACCTGAAAAACTGATTATCAAATTCATAAATTTATCTCCCGCTAAATTAAAATTTATTACTCTATTATACCCCTTATCCTTCACAAAAGAAACTCTTCTTTATTAACGCCAGTATGGTGTCGAAGGAACACTCTCCTTTTTTTCGTAATCCTATAAAATCCTCGACGGAAGAGGTGCTTCCTACATTTCAATTAAAATTACTGTATCACGATATATTTCTATCGATTTGCGAGAACATGTAGTTTTTCTTAGCACTTTGTGCAAACACTAGTAATTCGCTGACACGACGTCAGCGAAAAGAAGCATTGAGCCATGGACGGCGAATTGGCTCTGGTTACGTCACATTTAGAATAATTACATCAAAGTGCTTAGAAAAAGTAATGTTCGAGAATGAGGTAGCAATATATCGTGATACAGTAATTTTATAATGCAATAGAAAAACACCGCTTCCATCGAGGATTATATTAGAACATAAAAAAGGGAGTGTCTTTCGACACTCCCATACTGGCTACTGCATAATTTCTACAACAACCTTTTTGTCTTCTTTAGAGGCTGCGGCTTTTACAACGGAACGGATTGCTTTTGCAATACGACCCTGTTTGCCGATTACTTTGCCCATGTCAGACTGTGCAACACGCAATTCCAAAACGATGGCTCTATCTGTTTCTGTTTCAGTAACAACTACTTCATCAGGACAATCTACGAGCGCTTTTGCAATTACTTCCACTAATTCTTTCATTGCGCTACCTCTCAAATCTTATTTTGTGATACCTGTTGCTTTGAAGATTCTTGCAACTGTTTCTGTAGGCTGAGCACCGTTTGCTAACCATTTTTTAGCTGCTTCTTCATCTACATGATATTCAGCTGGGTTTCTCATTGGATCATATGTTCCGATTTCGTCGATACAACGACCATCTCTTGGTGATCTAGAATCTGCTACTACGATTCTGTAGAAAGGTGCTTTTTTCTGTCCCATTCTTCTTAATCTGATTTTAACTGCCATTTTTTGTTTCCTCCTAGGATAAAATATAAATTTGTTAACATATTTATTTAAAACCGTTGTCTAATCAACAGATTTTAACAAATTACTTAAAAAGGAAATCCACCCGTGAAAGGTCTTCTCTTTCCTCTTCTGCCACCCATCATACCTGGCATCTTCTTCATCATCTTCTGCATCTGTTCAAACTGTTTTACCAATCTGTTTACTTCTGCAATATCAACGCCAGCGCCTTTTGCAATACGATGCTTACGGCTTGGATTCATCAGTTTTGGATTCTGACGTTCCTTGATGGTCATGGACTGAATAATCGCTTCGGTACGGGCCATCTGCTTTTCTGCAGCTTCTGTATCGACATCTGGCATCTTGCCCATGCCCATTCCTGGCATCATACTCATCATAGCGGACATACCGCCCATTTTCTTCATCTGACTCATGGATTCTAAATACATCTCATAGTCAAACTGATTCTTACGCATCTTCTGCTCAATTTTTTTCGCAGCTTCCTCGTCAATATTTTCCTGTGCCTTCTCAATCATAGTCAGCACATCACCCATGCCAAGGATTCTTGATGCCATACGATCTGGATAAAACTGTTCCAAATCAGAAAGTTTTTCACCCATACCTGCGTAAAGAATCGGCTTTCCAGTTACGGCTCTAATGGAAAGTGCCGCACCGCCTCGGGTATCACCGTCTAACTTGGTAAGTACCACGCCATCAATACCAATCTTCTCGTCAAAGGTCTCTGCTACATTTACTGCATCCTGACCTGTCATGGCATCTACTACCAAGATAGTCTGGAAAGCATTTGTAGCTTCTTTTATTTCAACCAATTCAGCCATCATTTCTTCATCTACGTGAAGACGACCAGCCGTATCGATGAATAACACATTAAATTCATTTTTCTTTGCATATTCTACTGCAGCTTTGGCGATATTTACCGGTTTCTCAGAAGTTCCCATTTCGAATACTTCTACACCCATTTTCTCGCCGTTGATTTTCAACTGTTCAATCGCGGCTGGACGGTAAACGTCACAGGCTGCCAACAAGCTTTTCTTGCCCTTGGTCTTGAACTTACCTGCAAGCTTTGCGGTAGTGGTGGTCTTACCAGCACCCTGGAGACCTACCATCATGATGATTGTAAGTGCCTTACCTGGTTGGAAAGCAATCTCAGTGGTTTCAGAACCCATGAGTTTGACCATTTCCTCATTTACAATCTTGATAACCATCTGGCCTGGATTCAAACCGTTCATAACGTCCTGACCGATTGCTCGTTCCTGAACATCCTTGATGAACTGTTTTACCACACGGAAGTTTACGTCGGCTTCCAAAAGAGCCAGCTTTACTTCCTTCATAGCAACCTTAACATCATCTTCTGTAAGACGCCCCTTGCCACGCAGGTTTTTAAATACGTTCTGCAGTTTTTCAGTTAAACTGTCAAATGCCATATTATAACTCCTCTAAAATTTGGTTAGAGATAATTTCAATATCATTCAAGATATTTTCGTCGTGAGATTCCTTACACTGTTTTGCCAGTTCATGAATCTGTCCGACATCTTCTTTTATGTGCAGAAACTTTTCTACTAAATGCAGTTTATCTTCATAATCCTGCAATTTCTTGCTGCAACGCTTCACCAGGTCATGTACCCCCTGTCGGCTGATACCCTCTTCTGCAGCAATCTCGCCCAAGGACAAATCATTCAATACAAAGTCTTCATAAATCTGTCTTTGATGCTCATTTAAAAGTTCGCCATAAAAGTCATACAAATACGCAAGTTCAATCTTCGTTTCCATATCTGCTCCTGTGTGTCAAGTATAATATCTTTACACACACACACCTTTGCTAGAGTAACACAAAAAGAAACAGGTGTCAACACATTTCGCTTGACACCTGCAATGTTTTTTATAAAATACAATTTATTTTGCTTTTTCACATTCAATCAGCAAAGTAAACTTATCTCCCTGGATGGTAATATTTAATTTCTTTCCTTTGAAACTATACTCCATTGACTCAAATTCATCATCTGTATAATACAAACGAAGCTCGTTATCTACAGGGGTTGTATAAGTACCATGCATCTTAGAAAGTCTGTCTAAAGTACCATTTGTAATATCTGTCATCCCTTCAATCATCTTGTCGATTCCAGTTTGCTTATAGATATTATTGAGATACTCTTCTTCTGTCATTCCAGACTCTGCAATATCTTCTTCTAATGTCATATCATATTTGGCTAAACCGTCTTCCCAATATCCCTCTGCAATTGCTTTCATGCCTTCTGCAAAATTAGCATTAAAGGTATCAACCGATTCCTGCTGAACATCAATTGCCATCTGTCCGTCCACAAAAGAAATATCCATCACAAATTCTAATTCTTCAAACTCGATATATTTTGCTAAATCAGGATGAGCTGTTTTAATACCATCTTCAAATTGTTTGGTTACATCCAAAGTACCAACCCATTTTCCTTCTACTGTCTGATTGCTACTTCCACATGCGGTGATTAACATGGACATTGCCAATAATAAGATAAATAAAATATTTCTTTTCTTCATTTTCTCATCCTCCCATTAAATTGATGTTCGAACAACCTTTGGCTGATATCCGCCTACTTCTAACTGTTTCAAAATCTGCTTCTTATGATCTGTTCCAAAGCTTTCCATCGTAATACGAAGCTCAACCACGTCATTACGGTTGGTAGATACAAACTGGTTGTGTTCAAGCTTAATTACGTTGCCCTGCTCTTTTGCAATCACGTCAGCAACCTGTGATAACTGACCTGGTTTATCTGGCAGTAAAACAGATACCGTAAAGATTCTATCTCTAAAGATAAGACCCTGCTGTACCACAGATGACATAGTGATAATATCCATATTTCCACCACTTAAGATAGATACGACTCTCTTATCCTTGATATCCAGATGTTTCAAAGCTGCTACGGTTAATAAACCTGAGTTTTCTACTACCATCTTGTGATTTTCTACCATATCTAAGAATGAACCGATAAGTTCATCATCTTCTACAGTTATTATATCATCTAAGTTCTCTTGAATGTAAGGAAAAATCATATTTCCTGGTGTTTTTACCGCAGTACCGTCTGCAATCGTATTTACCGTAGGAAGTGTCGTTACCTTTCCGGATGCCAAAGAACTTTGCATACAGTTCGCTCCAGCTGGTTCTACACCGATGACTTTAATCTTTGGATTTAAAAGTTTTGCCAAGGTAGCAACACCTGCTGCCAGGCCGCCGCCGCCGATTGGCACCAAAATATATTCTACTAATGGAAGCTCTTTGAAGATTTCCATTGCGATACTTGCCTGACCGGTCGCCACATCCAAATCATCAAATGGATGAATAAAGGTATAGCCTTCTTTTTCTGCCAATTCCAACGCATGTGCACATGCTTCATCATATACATCCCCATGTAAGATAACCTCTGCACCATAGCTCTTGGTACGATTAATCTTAATCAATGGTGTACCTGTTGGCATAACGATGACTGCTTTACAACCATAGCGTTTTGCTGCATATGCCACACCCTGTGCATGATTACCAGCAGAAGCTGTAATAAGTCCCTTGCTTCTTTCCTCTGTAGTCAAAGTGCTAATCTTATAATATGCACCACGCACCTTATATGCGCCTGTCAACTGAAGATTTTCTGGTTTTAAGTACACTTTATTTCCGGTCTGATTACTTAAAAACTCACTGTAAATCAATTTTGTTTCCAGTGTGACCTCTTTTACTTTTTCACTTGCTTCTTCGAATTTATTTAATGTCAACATAGAAGACTCTCCTTACTGCTCTGTTGTAAATAAAGCATTTACGAATTCATCGGAATTAAACTTCTGCAAATCGTCAATACTTTCACCCACACCGATATATTTGACTGGTACACCAAGTTCAGACTGAATTGCTACTGCAATACCACCTTTCGCTGTACCATCCATCTTTGTGAGAACAATGCCCGAAATACCTGCAACCTCAGCAAATTCCTTTGCCTGTACCAAAGCATTCTGGCCTGTTGTGGCATCTAATACAATCAGGGTTTCTCTATAAGCATCTGGATATTCTCTTTCCAGAATACGATTGATTTTGCCCAACTCATTCATGAGATTTTTCTTATTGTGTAGTCTTCCTGCTGTATCTACAATCAATACATCTGCGTTTCTTGCTTTTGCTGCAGCGGTTGCATCATAAACTACCGCACCTGGGTCAGAACCTTCTGGTCCTCCAATCATATCTACACCTGAACGGTTCGCCCATTCTTTCAACTGTTCACCTGCGGCTGCACGGAAGGTGTCGGCTCCGGCAATCACTACTTTTTTACCCTGTGCCTTAAATTTTCCTGCCAGTTTTCCAACGGTAGTAGTCTTACCAACACCATTGACACCGATGACTAAGAGAACGGATTTCTCTTCTTCAAAACGATACGCCGTCTCTTCCACCTTCATCTGTTCCTTGATGCTGTCGATTAAAAACTGCTTGCAATCTGCTGGTTCTTTGATATGGTTTTCCTTAACTTTTCTACGAAGGTCTTCCAGAATATTCTCCGTTGCATGCACGCCTAAATCGCCCATGATTAAGATTTCTTCTAATTCTTCGTAAAAATCGTCATCAATGTTGGAAAATCCGCTGAAAATCGCATCAATTCCTGAAACAATATTATTTCTGGTTTTTGTCAAGCCTTGTACCAGGCGGTCAAAAAATCCCATATTACTTCCTCACTACTCACTTAAATCATTTTCAATCAAATTAACAGATACCAGTGCTGACACACCTTTTTCCTGCATCGTAATACCATAGAGACGGTCTGCTGCTGCCATCGTACCACGACGATGTGTAATTACGATGTACTGTGTATTCTCTGTCAATCGATTTAAGTACTGCGCAAAACGTACTACGTTAGAATCATCCAGCGCAGCCTCAATTTCGTCCAAGAGACAGAATGGTGATGGCTTGAGTGCCTGAATTGCAAATAACAGTGCAATCGCTGTCAATGCTTTTTCTCCACCGGAAAGCTGCATCATATTCTGCAGTTTCTTTCCTGGTGGCTGTGCGATAATGCGGATACCACATTCTAAGATATCCTCATCTTCCACCAATTCCAGAGTGCCATGTCCGCCACCGAACAACTGCTTGAAGGAGCGGTCAAATTCCTTCTGGATTTCAGCAAACTTCTCCTCGAACTGTTTACGCATACCATTATCCAGTTCTTCGATAATACCAATCAAAGTCTGTTCTGCTTCTACCAAGTCATCATGCTGTGTCTTCAAGAATTCGTAACGCTGCGATACTTCTTTGTATTCTTCAATCGCGTTAACGTTTACATCGCCAAGCTTACGGATGTCATCCTTGATTTCTGCAATCATCTTCTTCAGCTCTGCAAGGTTGTCATATTCCTCCTTGCGAAGCTCTAATGCTGCATGCGGTGTAATCTCATACTCTTCCCACATATAATTATGCTGGAATTCTGCTGCATCTGCAAGCTTTTCTAACTGATTTCCCAAACGAATCAATTCTTTATCCAAATTATTCATGCGTTTTGAGATATCTTCCTGTTTCTGGAAGAAACCACGATGTTCTTCTGACATCTGGTTTTTCTTTTCCAATCCCTGTGTTAACTCTTCCTGCAAATGAGCCACAGCTTCTACCGAAGCAGCGATTGTAAGCTTAATTTCTTCAATATCATGCAGTTTCTTGTCCACATCTGCCTTTGCATTGGTAGCATTTTCAGAAAGCTCACTCTTCTCATTATCCAAACGCTCGATTTCTGTATGAATACGGAACAAGTTCTCTAACACGAATTCTACATTTTGACGCATAGAAGCTTCTTCGATGGTAATATCTGCTACCACCTGTTTCGCTTCCTCTTCCAACTTCGTCTGTTCTTCTAAAACAGTCTGGAAATTCTTGCTTTCTTCTTCAATCTCACCCTTACGGCGTTTTGCATATGCATCTTCTTCAATAATTTTCTGCTTACCAACATTGATTTCAGCAATCTGAATTTCCATCTGATCATTTTCATTCATCAGACTTGCAAATGCATTGTCACTGTCATTCTTCTGCTGACGCGCACGTTCTACATTCATCTGTGCTGCTGTCTGTGCAACTACCTGCTCCTGAATCATCACTTTTACAGTTTCTAATTCTTCCTCATTCAAAGCAAGTGCTGTCGCAATATCGTCCTTTCTGGCCTTCATTTCTTCTAAGGCCTTTACGATATCTTTGATATTCTTTTCTAATTCTTCAATTTCACGGTTACGTGCAAGCAAATTAGAAGAGTTTTTGAAAGCACCACCGGCCATAGAACCACCTGGACTTAAGTATTCCCCTTCTAATGTAACCATATGTAATGAATAATGGTGTTTACGTGCAATCGCAATTGCATGTTCTACCGTATCAACTACCAAAACACGACCTAACAAATATGCTGCTACTTCTTTGTACTTATCTTCGCAGGAAACCAGCTGGTTTGCTACACCAAGCACTCCCACTTCATTCATAGCCGCTTCATTCTTTGGATTACCCTTTGCGGTTACGCTGGTAAGTGGTAAGAAGGTAGCACGACCAAGACGATTGGTCTTCAAGAACTCAATCATCTTCTTTGCCGTCTGTTCATCTTCTGTAACAATATTCTGAATATTGCCACCCAACGCAGTCTCGATAGCGACTTCATACTTCTTGTCTACCTGAATTAAGTCAGAGACAACGCCCAAAAGACCTGCATTCTGAGACTTTTGCTCCATCACCTTACGAATACTATTTCCATAGCCATCGTAACGTTCTGCGATATTCTTTAAAGATTCCAGACGAGACTGTTGTTTGTGATAGTTCATCTGGTTTTCTTCGATTTTCTGATTGTTTTCTCTGTCTTTCTTCTTCCAGTCTACAATCTTTTCCAAAAGATCTGTTTCCTGAGCTCTAGAAGAAAGCAGCTGTTCGTTTACCTTCGCAAGTTCTGCCTCGTACGCTTCCAAAACTGCAGACAAATCTGCTTCTTCTGTCTTGCGGTCTAACAAACGTTTACTAAGCTCTGCTTTGTGAATATTAATCTGCTCCAGCATAGTATCAAATCTCTGCTGACGAGCTTTGATAGATGCGTTATTATTCAGCAAATCAATCAGCTCTTTCTGTCCGTTTTCGATACCAGCATTGCATTCTGCAATTTTAGCCTGAATGGTTTCTAACTCAGACTGTGCTTTTGCCTTTCTTTCTTCAATAGCAGAAAGCTGTTCATCTAATACAGCCTTTTTCTCATCATAGCTCTGCTTTGATTCTAAACGTTCCTGCTTATCTTTTTCAATAGCAACAAGACGACCCTGTAAATGCTCGTCTGTCATCTCTGCGGCACGAATCTGTTCGTTTAACACCTGAATCTGGCTTTCCAATTTTTCCTTGGATACACTTGCCTGACTCATATTTTCACGAATCGAATTTACCTTTTCGTCCATGTCCTTCATGGCCTGTTCTAAGGTTTCGTACTCTTCTTTGATTTTTTCATAAGCGGCATTGGTTTCTTCCATTTCTTCAGAAGCAATGCGGTGCTTTTCCTTCAAATCTTTCTCATCACGTTCAATACGTTCCATTTCCAATAAGAACATATTCACGTCATATTCTTTTAATTCACTCTTTTTATTTAAGTAAATCTTCGCCTTTTCCGACTGGCGTTCCAATGGACCAACCTGACGCTCTAATTCTGCCAGAATGTCATTCACACGAACAAGGTTTTCACGTTCGTTATCCAGCTTCTTCTGGGCAGTCGCTTTACGCTTTTTGTACTTTACAATACCTGCAGCTTCATCAAAAAGCTCACGACGTTCTTCTGGCTTACCACTTAAGATACGGTCAATCTGACCCTGTCCAATGATGGAATACCCTTCTTTACCGATACCTGTATCATAAAAAAGTTCTGTTACTTCCTTCAAACGGCAAACATTACCATTGATAAGGTATTCACTTTCTCCCGAACGGTACAAACGTCTCGCAATCGTTACTTCCTCGAAGTCAATGGCAAGCTCATGGTCTGAGTTATCCAATGTAATGGCAACATATGCATAGCTCAATGGTTTACGGTTTTCTGTACCCGCGAAAATAACGTCTTGCATAGAAGAACCACGGAGCTGTTTCGTACTCTGCTCACCGAGTACCCAACGTACAGCATCCGCAACGTTACTCTTACCACTACCGTTTGGACCTACGATACCTGTAATACCATTGTGGAAATCAAATACAATTTTATTGGCAAAGGATTTAAATCCATGTACCTCTAAACTTTTTAAATACATTCTTTACTCTCCTAATGTTGGCTTAAGCAGTAAAAGGGCCTGATATGCCGCTTCCTGCTCTGCCGCTTTCTTTGTATGTCCTTTACCTGTGCTGATTTCTTTATTCCCTATCAACACGCCCACTTCAAATGTCTTGTCGTGGTCAGGACCCGTTTCACCTAATAGAACATAAGTAAGCTGCTCATGTTCTCCCTGCACTACCTCCTGCAGGATAGTCTTGCTATCATAAAAGAGATGCTTATGTTCAATATCTGTCATAATATATTTCAGAACAAACTCTTTTGCATTAGCAAAACCACCATCCAAATAAATGGCACCTATCACAGCCTCCATTGCATCGGATAAAACAGATTTTCTCATTCTGCCACCAGTGTGATCTTCTCCTTTGCCCAAAAACAGAAAATCTCCCAGATGAATTTCTTCGGTACAAGTTGCCAAGGTTGGCTCACAAACAATACTTGCACGAAGTTTTGTCAACTGTCCTTCGGTAAGATTTGGGTAGTTTTGAAACAAAAACTCACTGGAGATTACTTCCAGCACTGCATCACCCAAAAATTCCAATCGTTCATTATCCGAAAGCTTCTTCATATGTTTTTCATTTGCATATGAGCTATGTGTCAATGCCTGTCTCAGAAGATGTTCATTTTTGAAAGTATATCCAATCCCTTCCTGGAATTTTTTCAAATCTGACATTCCCTTTTCCTCCTTGATAACGCAAAATAGACTGTCGCAGTTTTCTGCGACAGTCAAATATTATCTTTTTCACTAGCCGTTGATAACGTTTTTAATTTCTTCTACAGCATCGCCAACTGTAACGATTTTTTCTGCTGCTTCGTTAGGGATTTCAATTTCGAATTCCTCTTCAACGCCCATAATAATCTGGAATACATCCAATGAATCTGCACCGAGATCATCGCCAAATGTGCTTTCCATTGTGATAGAATCTTCATCCACGTTTAATACTTCAGCAATAATTTTTTTGATTTTTTCGAATTCCATAGTTTTCTCCTTTTTCTACTCTTCTTCAGTTGTAGTTTCTACAATAATATGTTCTCTGATTTTTCCGTTTATATCCTGCTGTTTGAAAGTAATACACTGGAAAAGTGCATTGGTGATTTCTGTAGACTTAGCACTACCATGTGCTTTTACTACCAATCCATTCAAACCAAGAAGCGGTGCTCCGCCATATTTTGATGCATCAAAGTCCTTTAAGGTATCCTTTAATGCTGGCAGTGCTAATAATGCACCAATCTTGCTCTTTAATGTGCTCATAAGTCCTTTTTTGACAATGCCGATCAAAGTCTGACTTAATCCTTCATAAAGCTTGAGGATTACATTACCAACGAAAGCTTCACATACGATTACATCTGCACCACCATGTGGAATTTCTCTTGCTTCGATACAACCGATAAAGTTGATGCCTTCACATTCATGAAGTTTTGGAATGGTCTCTTTTACAAGAGCATTTCCTTTTTCTTCCTCAGCGCCAATGTTTACAATTGCAACCTTAGGATTCTTGATACCCATAACATTTTCCATATAGATAGAACCCATCTGTGCAAACTGTACCAAATTTTCAGATTTTGCATCTACGTTTGCTCCACAGTCAATCAAGAGTGACATACCTGTTTCTGTAGGAATAATAGGTGCAAGTGGTGGACGTTTAATGCCTTTGATACGTCCAACGATAGTCTGACCACCAACTAAAATAGCTCCAGAACTACCTGCAGAAACAAATGCATCTGCCTGTCCTTCTTTCACCATTTTCATAGCAATAACCATAGAAGATTCTTTCTTTCTACGAATTGCCACTACTGGTGGCTCTGCCATTTCAATGACTTCTGGTGCATGAACCACTTCAATCTGATCCGCTGGGTAAGAGTATTTCGCTAATTCTTCTTTTACAACATCTTCCTGACCTACCAAGAAAACCTTGATGTCTTTGCGAGAAGAAACTGCATTTACCGCACCTTTAACGATTTCCACTGGGGCATTATCGCCACCCATGGCATCCAGTGCAACTTTTGTAATTTCCTGCATACCATACCCTCCTTATGCATCTAACTCAAAATATACTATAAGTCCATATAGAAATCAACGTATTTTTTCTAGTGAATTTGCATAAAAATACATTTTTCCAAAAAGAAAAGGGTTTCCTAAAACGGAAACCCTTACGTCTTTTAAATTAGTCCTGTGCAATAATTTCTTTCTTATTGTAGCTTCCACAGTTTTTGCAAACTCTATGAGGCATCATTAATTCACCACATTTGCTGCATTTAACTAAAGTTGGAGCAGACATTTTCCAATTAGCTCTTCTCTTATCTCTTCTTCCTTTAGAAGATTTATTCTTTGGACAAATTGACATTTGTTTACACCTCCTTAAATTTACTAAATATATCTTGGATTGCTGCCATTCTTGGATCAAGTTCTGTTCTCTGGCATCCGCAGTCGCCCTTATTCAAGTTCATACCGCAGACTTTGCAAATTCCTTCGCAGTCCTCTTTGCACAGAACTTTCATAGGCCAGTTCACCAAGATCTCGGCGTAGACAAGTTTATCTACATCCAGCTCGAATCCAATCAGGTAGTCATTTTCTTCCATTTCATCATCAACCAAGACACTGTCGTTAATATCCAGTTTCTTGTCAATGTCGAAACAGATCTGTGTTGGAACCTCTTCCAAGCATCTGCCACAAGGGATGCTAAGTGTAACATCTACTGCACCGCGGATAAACAAAGTTTTATTTTCCTGGTTCGTGATGGTAAGCACCACTGGCGACTTCTGCAGAATAGGGAAATTTCCTAATCTTGATTCAAAAGAAGTAAGTTCAATAGAAACTTCTTCCGAAACCTCTTTATTAATTGATTTTACAACCTTTGAAATATCGATAAGCATGATATTCTCCTATTCACACCTTGACAATTATACATACCATATATTGGTTTGTCAACAATTTTCTTCTACAATTTTTAATTAAACTAATGCAACTGTTTCACGGCAGATTGCTAACTCTTCGTTTGTAGGGATTGTAAGCACTGCAACTTTTGAATCTGGAGTAGAAATTACAATTTCTTTACCACGAACATTGTTTGCTTCTTCATCAACAGCGATTCCGAGATAAGAAAGGTTAGCCAAGATTTTAGCTCTTGTAGCTGCGTCGTTTTCACCAAGACCAGCTGTGAAGCAGATAGCGTCTACACCATTCATAGCTGCTGCATAAGCACCGATGTATTTTACTACTCTGTATGCGAAAGCATCTATAGCGAGTTCTGCTCTGTGATTTCCTTCTTTTGCTGCTGCAGCAAGATCACGGAAGTCACTAGATACACCAGAGATACCTTCTACACCAGATTTTTTGTTTAATACGTTCATAACTTCAGAAAGTGTTAAGTTTTCTTTCTGAGCGATGAAATCTAAGATAGATGGGTCAACGTCACCAGAACGTGTTCCCATGATAAGTCCTTCGAGTGGAGTAAGACCCATAGATGTATCTACAGATTTTCCACAGTTTACTGCACAGATAGATGCACCGTTACCTAAGTGGCAAACGATAGTCTTGAGTTCTGAGTAGTCTTTTCCAAGGATGTCTGCAGCACGTTTTGAAACATAGCTGTGGCTTGTACCATGGAAGCCGTAACGACGAACTGAGTATTTTTCATAATATTCATATGGAAGACCATACATATAAGCGATTTCTGGCATTGTCTGATGGAAAGCTGTATCAAATACTGCTACCATAGGAACGTTTGGCATAAGTTCCTGACATGCACGAATACCGATTAAGTTTGCTGGGTTATGTAATGGTGCTAAATCGTTACATTCTTCGATTACATTGATAACTTCTTCTGTAAGTACTGTAGATGTAGCGAATTTTTCTCCACCATGTACTACACGATGTCCAACAGCATCGATAGCTGTAAGGTCAGCAATTGCACCAGTTGTAGGATTTACTAATGCATCTAATACAAGCTGAATTGCCTGTTTGTGTGTTGGCATAGCTGCTTCTGTAACTTCTTTGTCACAACCAGCTTTTTCGTATACCAATCTTCCATCGATACCGATTCTTTCGCAAAGACCTTTTGCAAGTACAGCTTCTGTCTGAGAATCAATAAGCTGATACTTAAGTGATGAGCTACCACAGTTAATTACTAATACGTTCATAGTTTTACCTCTCCTTGATTTTAAAATTTATTTTGCATAAAAATCTACTGTAATTATACTCCTTTTTGTTATATAATGTAAAGGCAAAATAAAAAAATGAATGTATATTTAGGAGTACATGATGAAGGTTGTTGGAATCGTAGCAGAATACAATCCGTTTCATAACGGACATCAATATCAAATAGATAAAGTAAGAAAAAAAACCGGTGCTGATTATGTCATTGTTGCCATGAGTGGAAACTTCCTGCAACGTGGTGTTCCTGCACTCTGTGATAAATTTATCCGTGCCGAAATGGCATTAAAATGCGGAGCTGATTTGGTCATCGAAATTCCTACTCTTTGGGCGACTGCTTCTGCAGAATATTATGCCCATGCAGGTGTGGCACTTCTCGCCAGTACAGGTGTAGTCACCCATCTTGCTTTTGGTGCAGAGACGGATGATCTGGATGCTTTATTACAGGTATCTTCTATATTAAAGAATGAACCTGATGTTTACCGTGCTGTTTTGTCCAATTCCATTCGCACAGGAAATTCCTTTCCTGTAGCCCGCAAAAATGCACTGATCACTTCGCTCCCACTTTTCCCAACCGAAAAGCTGGACGAGCTTTTGGATAACCCAAACAACATTCTGGCTCTGGAATACTTAAAGGCATTGCCTGATTCCATCGAGCCAATCCTAATTCAACGAGAAGGTGCTGGTTATCATGATACCGAAATCCATACAGAGCTTCCTTCCGCTTCCGCGATTCGTGAAGCAATTTTCGGTTGCAATGGTGATATCGATATGGATGTGCTGGCAAATGCTATGCCAAAGGAATCCTTTGTACTACTAAAGAATGCTTTGAAATGCAACCAGTTGCTCGAAACCAATGATTTCTCTCAAAGTTTAGGCTACTGCCTCCTCGCTCAGGCTGGCAACGGTTTTGCTTCCTTCGCGGATTGCAATCAGGACTTTTCCAATAAGGTAAAGAACAACCTGAATAACTATGTGTTATTTGAGGATTTTATCGGCACACTAAAAACCAAGGATATGACCTACACCCGAGTAAGCCGCTGTTTATTACACATATTACTCGGCATCAAGCAGAGTGACTATACCATCGGACGTGCCATTGGCTTCGCCCCATATCTGCGTATCCTTGGATTTAAGAATAATTCTTCCAGTCTTCTCTCGGAAATGAAAAGAGAATCCACTGTGCCTATCATCTCAAAAGCGGCAGATGCGAGTACACTGCTCGACTATGAAACGAATAAGTTCTTTGACAAAGACGTATTTGCTTCTAATCTGTACTATCAGCATGTGGCAAGAAAGTCTGGTACGAAGCCAAAGAATGAATACACGAATCAAATCGTAATCCTATAACAGAAATTAAGGGCTGTCGCAAATATCAATTTGTCGACGCCCTTATTTTTATATTTCGAAATATATATGTCTCTGTATTTTGTGTGCATTTTCTCTCGGTTAAGAAAAACGCTTTATTTCTAAGAAGCACTCTGCTTGCTTTTATGATTTATTCTGTCTGTCAAAAGTTTTACAATCTGCGCCACT
>JAFUPI010000038.1 GCA_017481285.1 Agathobacter sp.
AGAACGAATAGCTTTCTGTATCGACAAATGCCAACACACTACGAAGCAATCCTAAATATGGCAAATCTTCTGCTGATACATCGCCTGCATCAAACATGAAAGAAATATAATCAATACCATTGGTAAATACGTCATGGCACACCACTGGAATATCTCCAATCTGTTCTTCAATATTACTAAATGGAAGAACACTCTTGCGCATATCCTCACGTTTCAACATTGGAAGGGTCTGCATCACTTCTTCTGAAACTTCTTCCTCCTGATACTCCTCTAAACGTTTGGTATCTGTAATTATTTTTTCTAATTCTTCTTTCGAAAGACTCGCTTTATACTCCACTAATTTCGCAGCTAATCCTTCCTCAACCTGGGTATTTAAACCTTTTTCTGGTTCTAAAGCAACAATAGCACCATGGGTATTTTCCAAAAGGTATTTCTGGATTAATTCTTCATAATATCCGGTCTCCACCTGCTGCTTTAAGAAGTCAAATACCGATAACATTTCCATAGCTTCAAAAGCACTTTCATCTTCAAAGAGCCATGTATCCAAACATTCCACACCATACAAAAGTCCTTTTGGATAAGAACCGAAATCAGCTTCTCTAAAACGGAATTCCGCACTATTAATTGCAGCAAGTACAGAGGTCTTATTAACCCCTTCTGCTACAATTCTTTTTAATGTATTTTCAATAATCTCTACAAAACGTGTCTTATCCGATGCATTTGCATTTTTCGCACAAATATGAAATACCGGCTGCAAAGTTCCATCATCAAAGGAACCATATACATCCTGACCAATCCCTGCATCAATAAGTGCCTGTCTTACTGGTGCTCCAGGCGCACTAATCAGTGCATAATCCAGCACTGCAAACGCCTGTCGAAGTGTCTTATCCTGAATATCACAAACCACCTTGCTGTAAGCCAGATAGGTATTATTCTCTTCTGACTCATCACTTCCGATTGGATACTTGCCTGTAATATCTTTTACTTCACCAAAAGCAGGCTGCATATCCACCTGCGAAGTTACTTTTATCGCATCATAAGCACTTAAATATTCCTTATCTAACCAGTCCAAACGCTCCTGCATATCGCAGTCCCCATAAAGGAAAATATACGAATTGGATGGGTGATAATATCTTTTATAAAAGCTTAAGAAATTTTCGTACGTAAGCTCTGGAATATACGCTGGGTTACCACCAGAATCTTTACCATAGGTATTGTCTGGAAAAAGGCTCTTATAAATCAAGGTCTGAAGCATCTCATCCGCCGATGAATACGCTCCCTTCATCTCATTATATACAACACCATTGATGGTAATTGGTGCATCGATATCCTCTAATTCGTAATGCCAGCCTTCCTGTTTAAAAATCTCCTCATATTTCAAAATATTAGGATGCAAAACAGAATCCATGTACACATCCATAAGATTTTTAAAATCCTGCTCGTTACAGCTTGCAATCGGATAAATTGTCTTCTCTGGATATGTCATCGCATTTAAGAATGTATTCAGAGACCCCTTTACTAATTCTACAAATGGATCTTTTAATGGAAACTTTTCCGAGCCACACAAAACAGAATGCTCAATAATATGCGGCACACCTGTTTCATCTGTCGGTGGAGTCTTAAATCCGATAAAAAACACCTTGTTATCGTCATCATTAGAAATAAGGGCTATGCGAGCACCACTTTTTTTGTGACGAAGCAAATAGCCTTCAGAATTTATGTCATTTAACTGTTGTTCTTTGATTAATTCATATGCGTCTAAATTTAAAAACTGCATGATTACGCCTCCTGCACATAGTTAAAAGTATTATACCCTATTTCATAGAATTAGCCAAGTTTTTTGAATGTAGATAATAAAAAATGCCCGCTCACCGATGTGAACGGACACTCTATTTATGCCTATTCAAGTTTTAATTCTGAATGCTCATTGTAAATTCCATATAAAAAGAACATGCTCCATCATCCGTAGACCATAAAGCTCCACTTCCAGCAGCATCATACCCCGTCGATTCAACATCACAGGTAACTCTTACCCCTGCTTCTGTAAAATCAAAATCTTCAAACTCATAAGCCGCGATTTGTTCCACCAAATCCGCTCGCGCAGAAGAAAACTGTGAAAATTCATCCTGTGCACCAACAAATGAAAGCGCCGCTAGCATCATTTCAATCTGGCGACTTGGTATTGTCTGTTTATGTTCCTTTGGCGTTCCCTCAGGATATTCCACTTCCACGACAAAACTGATTTTTTGAATATTTCCATCCCCATCCGTTTCAAAGATAAACTCTGGTGGACATTCCAGATTAAATGGGTTAAAAACCACAGTTCCATATTCTTTTGTATTATCCTGCCACACGCCACTATCATCCAATGTATATTCAGAATCTATCTCAAGAACCTTTTCCATATAACGATAGTTTTCACAAAACTCTGCAATGGTCAATTCTCCACGATTCACAGGTATCTCAACTAATACATCTGCAAAAACTCCTAGACCTATTAACAATGCTTGCGTAGCCACATATACTACTACACGAAACTTTTTCTTATCCTTTAAAATAAGGCGAGAACCATATTCCCATTCAAGTTCTTTCCCGTCTGTGCATTTCACGAATCTTTTCCACATACGAAACCACGTGAAAACAGGAATGTAAAATCCCAGACCATAGAACAACACATCCTTGGTTCTGTCATATGCATATGAAAAAGACAACTTTCCATCATAATTATCTAAAACGCGTAATCCTAAAATCCACTTCCCCAAGGTCGTCCCGAACAAGCTAAGTTGCAAAGGTTCTAGAACCAATGTCAGAAGCAATATCGCAATAAGATTTACAACTGTCCATCCAATACCTGCATTGGTCGTTCTTATCTGAAATACCAACAACATAAAGCAAGACCACAACGTTCCATATACAGCTGTATCCAGCATTCTTGCAAAGAATCGTCTCCATGGCTCCTGCACTCTTGGAAGCATATCTTCCCGAGACTCTTTGGTTTCCCCGTAGCTTCTTACTGTGATATGCTGTGCATCTTCGTTAAGATTCTTCAAATATTTTTCAGCATCTAAGCCTTCATATTTTGTGCCATCCTTGTACATGATTTCACAAACACTCTGTGCCTTATCCAGATTCGCTCTATCTGATGCAAGTTTTTGAATTTGTTGTTCCAAGACCACCAAAAGTTCCCGTTCCCCTGTATGCAAAGCTTTAATGTCTTCTATAGACATATGTAAAGAACGAAGCAGCTTAATTTTTTTCAAAATCAGCAAATCTGTCTCTGAATAATCACGATATCCATTTTCACTTCTCGTAGGTGACAACAAACCTTCTGCTTCATAATATCTAATATTTGCCCTAGGCATTCCAGCCAATTCTTCAATTTCTTTTATTGTCATAGCCTGCCCTCCTTTATCCTTTTCTAATGAAACCATAAGGTATAAAGTAACTTTACAGTCAAGTCATTTATCTAATTTATTTGTGTTCTCCCAGGAATTTTTCCATCCAAATCAAATGATACCAACGTCCGAACTTAATGCAACAATTATTAAACTGTGCCACCTTTTGATACCCCATGTGTTCATGGAACTGGGTGCTATTATTGGTAAGGTATGCATCCTCTACATCTGTGTATGCAATACTGGCATAAACATTTAAAATCCCCAGCTCTTTGAGTTTTTCTTCGATTGCCTCATATAGTCTGCGTCCCAATCCACACTTTTGAGCCTCCTTATGAATATAAATACTCACTTCTGCACTTCGATAAAATGCAGCTCTTGGATGGAATCTTCCTGCATAGGCATAACCCACTATTCTTCCATTCTGTTCTGCTACCAGGTACGGATAATTCTCTAAGGTAGTTTTTACTCTATGTTCGAATTCTTCCAAAGTAGGAACCTCATATTCCATACTGATAGCGGTATTGGCTACATAGTATCCGTAGATAGCTAAAATTGCTGGAGCATCTGCTATTGTTGCTGTTCTAATTGTTACTTCTTTCATAAACGTCTCTTTCCAAATTACCAATTATTTATACGCAATAAATTTAGGCAGCTCATCTGGTGAGCCTACCTGAATCACCAGCAAATCATCCACATAAAAAATGTACATTTCTTCATATCTGCCATCTAATTTATAAAAAATACCGTTCGTATAATCATTGCCTAGATATCTCTTATTACCAACGACTGCTTCCTTTCCCTCAATCAGTTTCGCTAGATCAATATTATTACTATTGTCTGTTATCTCTGCATTTTCAAGGAAATGGGCAATATAGGATTCTTCTAAAATGAATTCTGTTTCTCTCACATCACCTTCTATATACTCCATACTGATAACATGGAAGAAAAGGAAATTGCTCACATCAAATGTACGTATGGAAACATCATATTTTTCATTATAGCAATAAACCTCGTTATAGGAATGGTTCTCATCATATCCAGAAAAATCACCTGTATAATTACATACTAACAGTCTGTCACCTGTATCAATTACAATATTTGGATAAATCACCAGAGTTGTCGCTATTATAACCGCAACTACGATTCCTATTTTCTGCCACAATTTCATAGCTTACACCTCTCAATCAATTCTCTTTCGCCCTCTATCTCGCTTGGGTATGGATAGGTTTTTGCAACTTTTTCGAAAGATTTTAAAAGATTCTGTGCTTTTTCTTCATCTTTTTCTGCAATAAGTGCATATGCATACTCGCTGCGGATAATACTAGGCGTATTTTTCATCTGTTCTAAAAACTTTTCGTACGCTTTATCGTGAAGATAAATGGCTTCGCTTATATTACGTTCTACCACCAGTTCACAATAAATTCTATCATTTATCAGCAAACTTCTATGTAATCCCAAAATTCCAGTTTTCTTGCTCAAAAGCTGCTTAATATACGCGGCTGCTTCTTCCAACTTAAGCTGATCCATCAACCAGTTTGCATGAAAAACTGCTATGGCTGCCACTAATCCGTTTTTCATCTCTTCATCCGTTGGGACTTCAAACCATTGTGCAGGCATTTCCTTTAATCGTTTGCCTTTACCTATCTGCTCATTTACCTTAAGCTGTGTCCAAAAGGCTTTTAATGCAACTGGATTCTTTCCAAGAGAAAGTGCATTCATTCCATCGTTACTTATCATTCCTACCTGCATCGGAATACCATTGCTAAGTGCAAATGCTAAACCTATAACAACTATGCATACATAAAAAATAAACTCTTCTGGACTATCCTGCTTAAAAAATGCAGTTACTGCAAACATTGCTGATACGATCAAGTTAAAAATACACCCGCCCAGATTATACAGAACCACCGGCATCTGCCCATCTACCAAATCCGGTGGAGACATCAAACACTGTCCCCCTGTTCCCGCAATCGAAAACTTGCGCAACTTGATTTTACCATTCTCTTTGAGGACCATCAGACTTCCAATACGGAAAGAGGAAAACTGGTAGCCTGTCGCAAGACCGAATGCCAAATGACCTGTTTCATGTACTACAATCTGTATAAACATAGCAACATATATTGCCACCACTAATAATAACAGATATTCCCATGTCGCTTTTCCATGTTCTTCGGCACTACTTATAAATTCACCTACAACCACTCCACACACCATGCCTGCGAGAAGCATAAAGATAATGAATATGATTTGTCCTAGATTTTTCTTTTGTTTTTTACTGCTCATATCTATTTCCTCAAATTTCTATCATTATATCTCTTCATTATTGCCACATTTTATTAAAAACCATGTTTCTATTGCCAAGGAAAGACTAATCAATATCCCTACTAGCGAGAGAAATTTCACCCCCATTAATATTGGCAAGCAGGAACTCAAAGTTGCAATGCAAACTATGTTTTTCGTTACAGTAATAAGTTGTCTTTTTCCTATCAAGCAATATATCACTAACAAAAACAGAACAATACATGTAAGTATCGCTGTAATAAATGGTCCAAAATTCGCATATCCAAATGGCAACAAATCAAAATAAGAATATGTTTCTCGAAAATAACCAATCGAACCATCTTCAGATGGTCTCGCAAAAATTAGTACTGCTCCATATGGTAGAATTTCTAAAATTAAAGCAATAATTGGTAATATCAAATATAATAATCTTTTTTTCATAGGCACCTCCACTATAAATCAAGTTTACCTATTTCTATTCTACTACACTCCTCACAATTCACCAAGACTTTTCTTGCTCATAAGCAGAGACTCGGAAGCTACGCTTCCTCGTTCGCACAAAAATAGCCCTCCGCTTTCGCGAAGGGCTCAGTGTCCTATATTCAAATCATTAGCTAAGACGAGTTACATTTGCAGCCTGTGGGCCTTTTTCGCCTTCAACTACTTCAAATTCAACCTTTTCACCATCTTTTAATTCTTTGAATCCGTCCATATTCAATGCTGAGAAATGAACGAACACTTCGTTACCAGCTTCATCAGAGATGAATCCGTAACCTTTTTTTGCATTAAACCATTTAACTGTTCCCTGCTGCATAACTAAAAATCCTCCTAATACAATAAACCTTTGTGGATTATGCGGTCCACTATTTCACATTAGCACATTTGACGAATTTTGTCAACAAAAGAAAGTTATGGGTGTGCAAATTGCATAAAATCTATTTTCTACTGTTTTACGTTTACTTCCAACTGTGGGAACGCAATCGAAACACCCTCTTTATCAAAGGTTACTTTCACATTTTCCATAATTCTCCAGCGTGCCACCCAGTAATCTTCTTTTTTCAGCCAGCAACGAGCACCAATTACCATATATCCATCCATCAAATCGGAAACGAAAACATTCTTGTCTTCTTCCTTCATTACTGCTGCATCTTCTAATACAACATGCGTAAGAATCTCTTTTACTTTTGCAATATCACTATCATAAGCTACATTAAATCGCAAATCCAGGCGTCTTTTATCCATCGCTGTTACATTGACAATGCTAGAGTTTGATAAGGTTCCATTTGGAATCATAATAGCTTTATTGTCGATAGTCAAAAGTTTCGTATAGAAAATCGTAATCTCTGTTACCGTACCTTCCTGTTTATCCGTATTTTCGATGATATAATCGCCTACTACAAATGGTTTCAAGAGAAGAATCAGCACCCCGCCCGCGAAATTAGATAAGTTTCCCTGTAAAGCAAGACCTAAAGTCAAACCAGCAGAACCCAGCACTGCAATGACAGAGCTTGCTGTCACACCAAAATGAGAAAGAATCATCAAAATTAAGATGAAATACAAGGTATATCTACATACAGACCCCACAAAAGTTATAACACCCTGTTCAGCATTGGCTCTTTGCATAGACTTTGTCAGAAGCTTTACTACCCATTTCACAATACGGGTTCCAATCAGAAATACTACAAATGCCAGAATCACATCAATTGCAAAATCCAATACCCCTGGCAATGCTCCATCCACATAATTCTCCAGGAAATTCTTCTCCACGTTCTCTACGATATCAGACATCTCTGTATTAGTAGTCATCAAAAATCTCATATATTTTACCTCTCAATTATAGCCTTCCAAAACAAAGGCTCCGCCGAAGCGGAGCCTCACTTCACTATTTAATTATACGAACTTTTAAAACGCCGTCAATGGCTTTTAATTTTTCTACTACTTCTTCTGTAACTGGAGAATCCACGTCAATGAGGGAATATGCATAATCGCCTTTTCCTTTATTGGTCATGTCAGATACGTTTACGTCTGCATCACCTAATACAGAAGTATACTGGCCAATCATACCTTTTACATTTTTATGTAAAATTGCAATACGTCCTGCTGTTGTGCATGCACCCATGCTGCAATCTGGGTAGTTTACAGAATGAACGATATTACCATTTTCTAAGTAGTCACGGATTTCGCGAACTGCCATGATTGCACAGTTGTCTTCGGATTCTGCGGTAGATGCTCCAAGGTGAGGAGTTACGATACATCCTTTCTTACCAGCTACTGTTGGGTTCGCAAAGTCTGTTACATATTGTTTTACTCTGCCTTCTTCTAAAGCTGCTACCATTGCTTCTTCGTCAACCAGTAAATCTCTTGCGAAGTTAAGTACGATTGCGTTTGGTTTCATCTTTGCGATAGCATCTGCATTTACCATTTTCTTGGTAGAATCCAAAAGTGGTACATGAATGGTAATAAAATCACACTCTCTGTAAATATCATCGATATTGCTGATGTGTTTTACCGTTCCTGATAAGCTCCAAGCTGCGTTTACAGAAATGTATGGGTCATAGCCATATACTTCCATACCGAGATTTGTAGCGGCATTCGCAACCAATACGCCGATGGCACCGAGACCGATAACACCGAGTTTCTTGCCAGAAATTTCTGTACCAGCAAAGTTTTTCTTTTCTTTTTCTGCAGTCTTAGCAATATTTTCGTCATCTTTGTTGTTCTGTACCCATTCGATACCGCCAACTAAATCACGAGATGCATAAAGCATAGCTGCAAGAACAAGTTCTTTTACACCGTTGGCGTTTGCACCTGGTGTATTGAATACTACGATCCCCTTTTCTGCACATGCATCCAATGGAATGTTGTTTACACCTGCACCTGCACGAGCGATAGCAACTACATTATCACCAAGGTCCATATCATGAAGAGACGCACTACGAACTAAAGCTGCATCTGCATCCTTTACATCATCTACTTTTGCATAATCTGCTGAAAATAAATTTAATCCCACATCTGCGATAGGATTAAGGCACGCATATTTGTACATATCCAAATCCTCCTATTTGTTTGCTGCTTCAAACTCTTTCATGAATGCAACTAATTTTTCTACACCCTCTTTTGGCATTGCGTTGTAGATAGATGCACGCATACCACCAACAGAACGGTGTCCCTTTAAGTTCTCAAAGCCTGCTGCTTTTGCTTCTTTTACGAATTTTGCATCAAGGTCCGCATCGCCTGTTACGAATGGAACATTCATAAGAGAACGATCTTCTTTTGCTACTGTACCCTTGAACATTTCGCTTTCGTCCAAGAAATCATAAAGGATTTTTGCCTTTTCTTCATTCTTCTGCTTCATTACTTCCAAACCGCCCATCTTCTTGAGCCATTTGAAAACCTTGCCACAGATATAAATACCGTAGCATGGTGGTGTGTTGTATAGAGAATCATTGTCAGCCTGTGTTTTGTATTTCAACATAGTTGGTGTGCCAGGTAATACATCATCTGTGATTAAATCTTCACGGATAATTGCAATTACGACACCTGCTGGGCCAACGTTTTTCTGTACACCGCCATAAATAATGGCGTATTTACTTACATCTACTGGTTCAGATAAGAAGCAGGAACTTACATCCGCTACCAAATCTACACCCTTTGTATTTGGTAATTCTTTGAATTTAGTACCATAAATCGTATTGTTTTCGCAGATATAAACATAGTCCATATCATCTGTGATTGGCAAATCACTACAATCTGGAATATAGGAAAATGTTTTGTCAGCGGACGATGCAAGCTCGACGGCTTCACCATAAAGTTTTGCTTCTGCAAATGCTTTTTTTGCCCACTGACCTGTAATGATATAACCAGCCTTTTTGTTTTTCATCAGGTTCATAGGAACTGCTGCAAACTGCTGAGATGCTCCACCCTGCAAGAATAATACCTTGTAATTATCCGGAATGTTCATTAAATCTCTTAAGTCTGCTTCTGCTTCTTTGATGATTTCGTCGAAAACTTTCGAGCGGTGACTCATCTCCATTACCGACATTCCACATCCCTTGTAATCCATCATTTCTTCTGCTGCTTCACGAAGTACTTCTTCTGGTAAAACTGCAGGTCCTGCCGAGAAATTATACACTCTACTCATTTCCAACTACCTCCTTTTAATACTTTGTTACTTTATTTCTTTCATTACAATTGGAAATCTTCATTCATTTAACGCGTTACCGCATTAAAGTATCTTGTTTAAAAATTCGCGGGGACTTATTCTCTTTTGTCCCCGCTATTTAATTATCAAATATCATTAGAATCAAATGCTTCATTGATTGGTGCTCCTGGAGCAACCATTGGCCACACCTTGTCGTCCGAATCAATGATACAATCGATAACGAATGGAATCTTGCATTCCAATGCTTCTTTGAATGCTGCTTCAAACTCTTCTCTTGAAGTAACACGTCTTGCTTCACAACCAAGCGCTTCTGCTAATTTTACGAAATCTACACCATCATCCAAAATAGTTGCGGAATAGTGTTCTTTATAAAACAAGGTCTGCCACTGGCGAACCATTCCGAGTACGTGATTGTTAATAACCACTTCGATTAACGGAAGTTTATTTCTGCTGGCTGTTGCAAGTTCATTCATGTTCATACGGAAGCAGCCATCACCAGCAATATTAATTACCTGTTTGTCTGGATTTGCCATCTGTGCACCAATTGCTGCACCAAGTCCGTATCCCATAGTACCAAGTCCACCTGATGATAAAAGTGTTCTTGGTGCTTTGTATTTATAATACTGGGCAGCCCACATCTGGTGCTGACCAACCTCTGTTACCATAATCGCATTGCCATGTACCATTTCATAAATCTTTTCAATGATAAATGGACCGCTTAATCCTTCTGGATTGTAGGTAAGAGGATATTTTTCTTTTAAAGCCTTGATATGAGCCATCCATTCTGGATGTTCATACTGTGGAAGCTGTGCATTCAATCTGCTTAATACTTCTTTGACATCACCGATAACACTTGCAGATGCTACCACGTTTTTGTTGATTTCTGCTGGGTCCACATCAATATGTAAAATCTTTGCCTGATGTGCAAATTTCTTTGGATTCCCAAGCACGCGATCGGAAAAACGTGTACCAATTGCAATCAGCAAATCGCATTCACTTACCCCAAGGTTTGATGTCTTAGTACCATGCATACCGAGCATACCTGTATATCTTTCGTCAGTACCATCAAAAGCACCTTTACCCATCAGCGTATCGCAAACAGGTGCATCAACTAAATCTACAAATTTGCGAAGCTCTTCGCTTGCTTCCGAAAGCACTGCACTACCACCTACGAAAATAAATGGTTTCTTTGCTTTTCGAATACGACGAAGTGCTCTTTCGATGTCTTCATCTTCAATTGTATGTGACACTCTTGCTGGAAATTCCACTGGCTTGCTGGTAAATTTACAAGTCGCAGCCGTAACATCCTTTGGAATATCAACAAGTACTGGGCCTGGGCGACCTTTTCGAGCAATCGTAAATGCTCTACGAATGGTATCTGCTAAATTCTCTACATCCTTTACGATGAAGTTGTGTTTTGTGATAGGTGTAGTAATACCCGCAATATCAATTTCCTGAAAACTGTCTTTCCCAAGAAGTGGTAAGGTTACATTACAGGTGATAGCTACCATTGGCACGGAATCCATATAAGCAGTTGCAATGCCTGTTACCAGATTCGTTGCTCCTGGTCCACTGGTTGCAAAACAAACACCTACTTTACCAGTACTTCTAGCATAGCCATCTGCTGCATGAGATGCTCCTTGTTCGTGGGAAGTCAACACATGCTTAATGTCATTCTGTTGATAAATCGCATCATATACGTTCAAAATTGCTCCGCCTGGATAACCAAATACGGTATCTACGCCCTGCTCTTTTAAACATTCAATAATAATCTGTGATCCGTTTAAAACCATATGTTCTAACTCGGAACTGCCTATATTTGGCAGTTTCCGAATTCCTTTCTAAATTACTTAATTTCTAATACAGCTCCTCTGTTTCCGGAAGTAACCATAGATGCATATCTCTTAAGATATCCTGTGTTTACCTTTGGTTCACGTGGCTGCCATTTTGCACGACGTGCTTCCATTTCTTCATCTGAAACGGCTACATCCAGTTTCATTTCTGGAATGTTAATCTTAATAATATCGCCTTCTTCGATAAGGGCGATAGGTCCGCCAACTGCTGCTTCTGGTGAAACGTGTCCGATGGAAGCACCACGGGAAGCACCTGAGAAACGGCCATCCGTGATAAGTGCTACTGAGCTGCCAAGTCCCATACCTGCAATTGCTGATGTAGGGTTTAACATTTCTCTCATACCAGGGCCGCCTTTTGGTCCTTCGTAACGGATAACTACTACGTCACCAGCTACAATTTTACCACCTTTGATTGCTGCAATAGCATCTTCTTCACATTCAAATACTCTTGCAGGTCCTTCATGTACCATCATTTCTTCTACGACTGCAGAACGTTTTACAACACTGCCGTCTGGAGCAAGGTTACCTTTTAATACTGCAAGGCCACCTGTTTTACTATATGGATTATCCATTGGTCTGATAACCTCTGGATTTTTGTTTACTGCGTTAGCAATGTTTTCTCCGATAGTCTTACCAGTTACTGTCATACAGTCTGTATTCAGAAGTCCTGCATCCGCAAGCTGTTTCATAACTGCATATACAC
>JAFUPI010000039.1 GCA_017481285.1 Agathobacter sp.
GATAGTAAAAGCTATGCCAGACACAAAATTTAAGCAAGCAGAGTGTTTCAAGAAATAATAGCGTTTCCCTTAAAAGTTCGAAAATGCACGCAAAATACAGAGACATATTTATTTCGAAATATAAAATTAAGGGCGTCGACAAAATCTGCGACAGCCCTTATTTTTATATTTTTATGTTCACCCAATTTCCTTGTTTGAATCTTGTGCTTGCAAAAATATATCTAGAAACCTGGTCAGCTAAAATACCCATCCAGATTCCGATAATTCCCCAATGGAAGATATAACAACATACGTAAGAAAATACGGTTCGGATAACGGTTACGCTTAGCATAGAGCACATAGCGGTGTATTTCGTATCGCCGGCACCTCGCAGACAGCCCATGTAGATAACCTGAGAAATCTGGAAGAGGATTGTTACAATGATTACATAGGAAATATGAATGCATATGTTGACGATGGCGGGTTCTTTTGGGAAGAAGAGGCCGAACAAAGTCCTGCCGCCAAGTAAGTATACAAAGCCAAGGACGATAGAAATGGCCAGTCCCATAAATCGACAGGTTGCTCCATATTCTTTTGCACGTTCTGGTTGTTTTGCCCCGAGGCTATGTCCGATCAGGGCTACAGCAGCAGCTTGTAAACCATCGCCGAAGGAGAAGGCCAGTCCCATAAGATTCATGGAAACCTGATGTGCTGCCATAGCATCCGTGCCTTGGTTGGCAGCCATGATAGCAGTTGCCATAAAGCCGATACGCATCAGTAATTGCTCAAAGAAAATACTATAGCCTACATGAATAACATTTTTGAAAGCGGTAAAAGCAGGGCGGATGCGTTCATGAATCATATATGGAATACTGATAAAAGTATCTTTTCCTAATATAGAGATAATACTCATGATGCTTGCAACCAGTGAACCAAATACGGTGGCAAGAGCAGCACCACGCACACCTAAAGCAGGGAAGCCTAGGTTGCCGCCGATGAGTACCCAGTTCCCGAATACATTGATGATATTGGAAACCATATTGGTTCGCATGGTGATTTTGGTATTGCCTGAACCACGTTGTGCAGAGTTGATGGACATCTGAATTACATTGAAAACGATGCCTCCCATAATGATAGAAAGATAGGTAACGGCATCTGCATGAGTGTCTGCATTTGTACCACAAAGGGTTAAAATGGCATCAATATTGGTCAGGAAAAGAGTGCTAATAACCCCAACCGCAATAAGTGCAAATAAAAGTGCAGTCATTACAATCTGATTAGCATCCTCCCGTCGCCCTTCGCCACGTCTGCGTGCAACCAGAGCAGAAATCGATACATTTAAAGCAATAAATATGGATAATGCAATAAATTTCGGTTGAGCAGTGAGTCCGACAGCGGCTACGGCAGATGGACCAAGTGAACTAACCATAAGGGAATCCAGAAGTCCGGCAAATGCCATGAAGAAGGATTCCAGGATAGAAGGCCATGCCATATTAAAACAGGTTTTAAAGTGTTCTTTTTTCGGTAGAAAATTCATTTTTATACACCTCGTGACTGATGGTCTCTCGATACTGAGATGGAGTCAGTTGATATTGTCGCTTGAAAAGTTTGGTAAAATAATTATCATCCAGAATTCCACATTGCTGTGCAATGGTAGAAACGGAAAGTGCAGTCGTTGATAAAAGAAATGCTGCATGCTCCATTCTCTTCTTATTTACATAATTTGTCAATGTGTACCCAGTTTCCTTTTTGAATAAATTGGACAGATAACTGGCATTTATCTTTAAATATTCTGCAGTGGTTTTTAAGCTTAAATCGGCTGTGATATCGAAATTAATTCGAGTGATAACTTTCTGAATCGGAAGGGAATAGCTTCGTGTATTGTGGTTGTTTACGAGAGAACAGTATCTTTGAAGCATTTCTGTCCAAAGTTCAAACACATTGTCAGAACGGGTCATTTCTTCAATACGAGTCATAAAAGTAGTAGATAGCTGGTCTACATACAATGGATGAACCCCGCCTTGTTCAGCCGCTTTACGGAAAATAGTGTTGCTTATGATAGAAAAGTTTTTGAGGTTTCGCAAAGGTTCCATTTCGTATTTGAAGCCACTCAAAGGAAGATTACTGAATATGGCTCGTGCTTTGGAAATTTGTCCGTGTGCAATTGCATTTGCCAATTCATTTTCGCCGGAATACAGTGTCTCAATCAATTCAATATTTGTAAAAAGATCCAGACGGCGTTGTGGATCCTGCGGAGAGGAAATGGTTGTCAGATTTTCCGGCAGACCATTTTCATAATAATTTTTGCTATAATTTCCAACACCCCAAACACAATCTGCCAGTGTAATCATCAATGCATCAATAGATTCTCCGTTGGTTAGACTACAAATTTGGAAATAATAGTTTTTCAAAATAGGAAGCCATGGAGCCGCAATATTAGGCTGGTTCATGAAGGCGAGGATATTGTCTTTTTCCTCAGCAGTAATATATGGTCCCACAACGAAAATTTTATTCAGTTCCATATCAGTTAAAGGCATTAAGATATAGTGACAGGATAATTCGTCAGTCAGATAGCTGAGCGTATTCGGATGGATGCTATTCAAAAATAGATTTTTCACATTGTCCAGGTTTTGCAGTGTAAAGCCAAGGGCATGTCGTATCCCTAAATCTTCAATATGTACAGCCTGTTCTGTCAGAGAATAGGTATGATAGGCGATTCTGTGATAATCCAAGCACTTCTTTACAAATTCAAATTCGGGTGTATAATGATCGGCTTTGTCCATATTAGTCCCACCTTTTTCCTTTATGATTATTTTAGAATTATATCATAAAATTTTTAGCTAGTATACATAAAACCTAAAAAAAATACGATAATGATAAAAAAAATACTAATTTCTTTTGGCTCAATATGGTATTATCTTTTCAAAGTGTACATCGACTTTAAAAATATGCTAAGGAGGTAAATATCGATGAGTAACAACACTGAAACAAAACAGTATCGTAAATTTGGTATGCTCGACAGCTTATCTTACGCTGCTGGTGACTTTGGTTGTAATATGTCATTCGCGCTCAAAGGTTACTTGGCTCTTTTCTGGAACCAGTTCATGGGCATCGATACAAACACATATGCAATCTTACTTTTAATTGTACAGGTTTGGGATGCTGTAAATGACCCAATCATCGGTGCAGTTGTTGACGCTGATAAACGTCAGTACAAGAGAGGCAAATTCTTAACATACATCTGGGTAGGTTCTTTAGGACTTTTATTCGCAGGTGCACTTTGCTTCTTACCATTCCCACAGGCTCCTGCTATGCTTAAGAATGTTCTTTTCATCGTAGGATATATTCTTTGGGATGCTGCTTATACAGTAGCAAACGTTCCTTATGGTTCATTATTATCACTTATCTCTAAGGACCCAGGCGATCGTGCTTCATTATCAGCATGGCGTTCCGTAGGTTCTATGGTTGGTAACATGGCATGTATGGTAATCATTCCAATGCTCATCTATGATGAAATTGGTGATATCAAAGGTGAAAGCATGTTCGTTATCGCTTTAGTTTTAGGTGTATTTGGTTTCATCGCATTCCAGTTCATGATTCGTACAACAGTTATCCGTTGTGATGAATATGTACAGTGTGGCGAAGAACAGGAAAAATTCAACATTTTCCAGGCTATGGGCAACTTCTTAAAGAACCGTCCAGCTGTAGGTGCTACAGTAGCTGCTATGGGTATGTTCCTTGGTATGCAGGGTGCTTCTACTGGTGTACAGGTAATGTTCCAGTCATACTTCCCATCAGCACAGATGCAGGGTGTTGTTTCATTATTCTCAATGATTCCTATCATCGCATTTACACCACTTGCTCGTAAGATGGTTGCTAAATATGGTAAGAAAGAACTTGCAACAGTTGGTTCTATCGTATCTATGATTGCTTGTGCTGGTTTAATCGTACTTCCAATCACACCAGACAATCAGGGTGTAATTATCTACGTTGTATGTCAGTTATTCAACAGCTTAGGTATGGGTATCTACTCTACAGTATCATGGTCTATGATGGGTGATGCTATCGACTACGCTGAATGGAAATTTGGCAAACGTGAAGAAGGTACAGTATACTCATTACATTCATTCTTCCGTAAGTTAGCACAGGGTGCTGGTCCTTCTATCTGTCTCGTAATCATGGCTCTTCCATTCATCGGTTACGACAACACATTGAAAGCTCAGCAGCTTCCAGAAGTAGCATTAAGAATCAGATACTTCGTAGCTGTTGCTTACTTCGTATCTGCAGCACTTCAGTTCGTTGGCTTAGGCTTAATCTTCAACTTAGACAAGAAATCACTTGCTAAGATGCAGGAAGAACTTGAAGCTCGTCATGCTAACAACTAATTTTTGAAAATTTAATTTTTTAAAGATTACATAGATAAGAGAGATTGCTTTGGCAGTCTCTCTTATTTTTATGGCGAAAATTCAAGGGAAGGCAGTAGTAATATCGCGAAAAATGTGGTATAGTATTCTATAAGATTGTTTAAAATATGGAGGAAAAAACGTGGTAGAGAAAATCATAAAAGGTTTATTATTAGGTGCAGTATTTGGTGTCTTAGGATACTTTATTTTTAAAGATGTTTCGACAGCTTTTGTATGTGGATTGATTATGTTTATGTCCATGTTTGTAAAAAAGAGAAATAATTAGTTTCGAGGTAGTGCGATGATTCAGAGAATGGTGGAAGAAATCAAATCAAAATATGCATGTAAAACACAGGATGTTGGTGTGTTTGAGAAAGTAGTGATTGATGGTGCTACATTTCGTATGTGTGCATACAATATGAAAGGATTAGGCCGTGTTGCAACGGTCCAGATGAAACGTCTTGTTGGCTTTTGGGACATGCAGAGCCTTATCATTACACCTTTTGAAAAGGATATGCCGATTTATTATTACAATCGTCATCGTGAAAAAGGAAAGTATATTTATCGTGTGGAAGTATTCGATACGCAGTTTGAGCCAATCGAAACTTCGACTATGGAAGCGGTTGTAGAAAAATATAAGGAATTGCCAGATGATCCACAGAATGAACGCTGGTATGATGAATATAAACTTCCAGTATGTGCAGTGAAAAAGGTGGAGAAAAAACGCAAAGAAGACCTTTCTCCAATGATTTGGGAACATTTCTGTGCGTATATGGATTTACTTGAGAAGGCACCAGAATGTAAACCAGTGGAAAAGAAGAAAAAAGTAAATGTATTTGTAAATGAACTTTGTGAGAAGAGTGGTATTGCAATTATAGAAATTTTCATTGCAAACTATGGCACAAAGATTACTGAAAAACTTGCAAATGAAGTATTGTTTGGATTGAAATAAAAGAAGGCTATGCAGATAAAGTATTTGGGGATTAAAAATTTCAAATCGATTCGAGAACTAGAAATCCATGACATGGAAAGTGCCTTGATTCTGGTGGGGAAGAATAATACGGGTAAAACGGTAGTGTTGGATGCAATCCGTGCTGTGACCGGTGATTTCTTAGTTGGAGAGAAACACTTCAACGAGAAAAAGCAGAATATTGAGATTGCTATGACACTGGCTATTTCCGATGATGATTTGCAGCTATTTCATGACAGAGGCATTGTCAGCCAGTATAAGCGTTTTGAGTTATGGAAAAAGGAGTTTTGCGAGAAAATGCCATCTTATGTGGATGGAGAATTAAATTTTGTGTGTACCTTTAATCATAGCGGCAAAGTTCGTTATGAGGATGGAACCCACAAGAACAACCGTTATATCAAGGATATCTTGCCAAAGCTGCATTTTATAGATACCACCCGCAATCTGGCTTCTTTCCAGGATGACTTGCTTTTGTTCCAGAAGTCTGAGGATTTGGTGCAGATGAAGAATAATAGCTGTATGTTCGACGGAACGAAGTCCTGTAACCATTGTTTTAACTGTATCGGTTTGATTAATAAAAAAAGTCCAGAAGATTTGGCACTTCATGAGACTGCTCGGTTGTTAGAATACAAGATGTATCAGATTAACATGAGTGATTTTTCCCAGAAGGTAAATGCGAATTATCACAAGAACGGTGGAGTAGAAGAGATATCGTACCACCTGTCCTGTGATGTGGATGAAATGTTCCATGTGAATGTAGATGCATGGCATGAACGTTCGAAGCATTTGAGCACGGTAGAGCAGCTGGGAAATGGTATGAGAAGCATTTATATGCTCTCCCTTTTGGAAACTTACATAGAAGGCCAAACCTGTATGCCAAGTATTGTTGTAGTAGAATATCCAGAGCTTTTCTTACATCCATCTCTGCAGAAGACTGCAGCAGAAATCTTGTACAAACTATCGAAAAAGAATCAGGTGATTTTCACGACGCATTCGCCAAATATGGTAGCGAACTTCACTAGAGGACAGATTTGCCAGATGGTTATGGATAGAGAAGGGTATTCTGTAGCAAGACAGAATGCGGATATTGATGATATCCTAAATGATCTTGGTTATAGTGCGAACGATTTTTTAAATGTGGATTTCGTATTTATCGTGGAAGGAAAACAGGATAAGTCCAGACTGCCATTGCTGCTTAATAAATATTATTCCGAGGTGCAGGACGAGAAGGGAAATCTATCCCGTATTTCTATCATCACCACCAACAGCTGTACCAATATCAAGACCTATGCGAATCTAAAGTATATGAACCAGCTTTATTTGAGGGAACAGTTCCTTATGATTCGTGACGGAGATGGTAAGGAGCCAGAGGAACTGGCAGGGCAGCTATGCAAATATTATGGAGAAAGAAATAGTCAGGATATCGATAAGCTTCCACGCGTAAAAAGGGAGAATGTATTGATTTTGAAGTACTATTCTTTTGAAAATTATTTCCTGAATCCTTCTGTAATGGTACAGGTAGGGGTTGTAGAAAGTGAAGAGGCCTTTTGGCAGACACTTTTTGAAAAGTGGAAACAGTATCTCCACCGCATCAAGAGCGGCAAATGTTTTACAGAAGCAGTTGGTAAAAACATGGAATCCATCGAGGATTTAAAAGAAAACTTTGAAGCTTTCAAAATTTATATGCGAGGTCACAATCTCTATGATATTTTCTATGGTCCATTTAAGGAGCAGGAAACAGAAATTTTAAAGAGGTATCTGGAAATTGCACCGAGAGAGGATTTTGCGGATATCCTGGATGCAGTAGATCGGTTTGTGTATTTTGATAGTCGGAAGAAATAAATAGAATTGCAAGCTAGAAGTCGGCGGATAAATTTCCGCCGGCTTTTTTATGTACAAAAAATGTATTGACAATGAATACTATATGTCATATAGTATTCATATAATATTATATGTCGTATAATATTGAGAAAAAATATAATATAGGAGAATAAAAATGGTTTTTAACACAGGTGCAACACTTTTGGATGCGATTGTACTTGCGGTAGTTTCTCAAGAAGAACAGGGGACCTACGGATATAAGATTACTCAGGATGTAAGACAGATTTTAGACGTGTCGGAATCTACGCTATATCCGGTGCTTCGAAGGCTTCAAAAGGATGAATGTTTAGAAGTTTACGATATGGAGTATGCGGGGCGAAATCGCAGGTATTATAAGCTGACAGAAAAGGGAGAAGCCCAGCTTCATCTCTACAAAATTGAATGGAAGAATTATACTTCGAAAATTAATACGTTGTTCGAAGGAGGAAAATAGTTATGAATCGACAGGAATTTATGAGACAGCTGGAGTATCTATTACGTGGTATTCCAGCAAATGAAAGAATGGATGCATTGGCATATTATAATGATTATTTTGACGAGGCTGGCCTAGAGAAAGAAAATCAGGTAATTCAGGAACTAGGTAGCCCAGAATCGGTAGCACAGACGATACTTGCGGATGTGCAGAGAGAGATGAATCAAAGTGCAAGACAGGATTATGGTAGTCCAGAGATGGAACAGGAAGATAATTCATACAACCTGCAGCCTCATGCAGCTCCACAGCAGGAGAAAAAGAAGATGAGTACATCTACCAAAATATTAATTTCAGTATTGCTCATTTTCACATTTCCGCTTTGGATTGGCATAGTGGCAGGTCTATTTGGTGGTTTGGTGGGCTTGCTTGGAGCATTGTTTGGTGTAATAGCAGGACTGGGAGGCTCTGGTATTGGACTTGTGATTGGTGGTATAGCGTGTATGGGAGCAGGTGCGCTTTGCATTTTTGCTGAGCCTGTAGAAGGATTGGTATGTGTCGGTGTAGGAGCGCTTCTTGCGTCACTCGGAGTCTTGCTGGCTTTGTTATGTATCTTAATTGTAGGAGTATGGCTTCCAAAATTAGTAAAGGCATTGGTGAAATGGATCAAAGGGTTGCGTCACCGCAATGAAGGAGGGGATGAAATATGAAAATCTTTACAAGAATTATGTTAATCATTGCTGGTGTACTGGCATCTGTTGGCGTGATTTGCATGGTAGTAGCTTTTGCCATGGGGCTTACCACACATGACTTTTGGGATATGGTTGAAGATGGAAAATTCAGTATTAGTCTAGAGGATGGAAAGCTTCAGATTTTCGATTTTAAAGAGAAAGATATCATAAAAGTAGATGTAGATGAGAAGGTAGAGGCAGGAAGTGAAGACGGCGAAACCACTACTTACGAAATCAAAGAGACATGTAAAAACATGGATATTGAATTCGGAGCAGGCATCTTAGATATTTATTATGATGATGTGGAATATATTCAGGTACAGGAGACCAATATCGCAGGCTTTAAAGTGGATGTGAAAAATGACACCTTGGTTATTGGTGGTGGAACAGAGCTGGAAATCGGAATTCATGATGTAGATAATAGAAGTTTGAAAATTATTATTCCATCAGAGATGAAGTTTCAAGAAGTCGATTTGGAAATTGGTGCCAGTCAGGCGGATATCAAGAATATTATAGCGGAAGAACTTAGCATTACAGTAGGAGCAGGTCAGGCGACGGTTACCCGTTTATCAGTAGATAAATTGAATGTCGAAGCTGGCGTAGGAGAAGTAAATATAGCATTGAACGGTGTTCAAGAAGAGTATAATTATAAAGTAGAATGCGGCATTGGAAATGTCGTGGTTGGAAATGCTTCCTATGGTGGACTTGGTGCAGAACAAACCGTAAAGAATGAAGGTGCTACAAAAGAAATCGATGTAGAATGTGGAATTGGTAAAGTAGTAATAAAATTTAAAAATTAATGTATAAAAGGACATCAGCAATGGTGTCCTTTTTATTACCCAATACATATTGCATACTCATATTGTCGAAAGAAAATATGCTTGAAGAAATAGGAGGCGGCAATATGAAAGGATATGTAATTGACAGCGGATATATGGGATTTGTAGATGGAGAATACGTGTTGTTTGCAGATGAGCAGGATTATAGAGAAATGTTTGAGGAAATCTAAGATATATGTTATAATAAACCCAAGTAAGGAAGGTTTTTATGGGACTATGAATTAGGAGGGTAAAACTATGAAGTGTAAACGTGTAGAACTTAAGGCTGATGTGCAGAAGTACGAAATTGGAAAAGGTTTAGAAGATGGTTTTGAACTCTTTTCTGAAATTGTTACCAGAGAATGGATTGTGACAGATTCTTTGCTTAAGATTAATCGCGAAGATGGATATGTAGTTTGTCCATTTATTTTGAATCGTCGAGGAAGAGAATTTATCGGTGTAAACGATTATATCGTTATCGATGAAGACGGTACAAAGCATGTTTGTGGTGCAGACAAAATTTGGAAACGTTACCAGCAGATTGACGAATAAATCTTTTTGAAAAAGAATATAGAAAATCCAGTGTGATTTATTGAAAATAGCCATCTTTTGTGAGATAATACAAGATGGCTATTTTTATTTGTTTAGCCACAATAGAAAGCAAGGAAGAGGTCACAAAAATGATTCCAACAAGACTTAATGCGTTAAGAAATGAAATGGCGAAAAGAAACATCGCTATCTATATAGTTCCTACTGCCGATTTCCATGAATCGGAATACGTAGGAGAATATTTTACTGCTAGAAAATATATGACAGGATTTACAGGTTCCGCAGGTGTGGCCGTGATTACGATGGAAGAAGCAGGACTTTGGACCGATGCCAGATATTTTATCCAGGCAGCAGCCCAGCTTAAGGATTCCACAGTAACACTCTACAAGATGGGAGAGGAAGGAGTTCCTACTGTAGATGAATATATCGAGAAAACTCTGGCAGAAGGGCAGATACTTGGCTTTGATGGTCGTGTAGTAAACAGTGCCTGGGGCAAAAAATTAGAAGAACTAGTTGCGAAGAAAAACGGGACTCTGGCAGTGGAAGAGGATTTGGTAGATATTATCTGGACAGACAGACCAGAACTTTCCGCAGAACCAGTTTGTGTTATGGATATTAGCTATACAGGAAAAGGCACCGTTACCAAGCTTGTAGATATTCGCAAAGTGATGGAAGAAAAAGGGGCAGATGTTCACCTTTTGACCTCTCTTTATGATATTGCGTGGATTTTGAATGTGCGAGGAAATGATATTCACTGCGTGCCAGTTGTATTATCTTATTTGGCACTTACAAAAGAAGAATGTATTTGGTTCGTACAGGAAGAAGTGCTCACCGATGAATTATCTGCATACTTAAAAGCAAATAATATTATCACCAGACCATATGACAGCTTCTATGAATATGTAAAAGAAATCAGTGTAGATAGCACTGTTCTTATGAATAAGTCAGTCGTAAATTATCGTATTTGCAACAGTATTCCAGAGGGCGTAAAGGTTATCGATGAAGCAGATCCATCGAACCTTATGAAGTCGCAGAAGAATGAGATAGAACTGAACAATACAAGAAATGCACATATCAAGGATGCAGTTGCCATGTGCAAGTTTATGTACTGGTTGAAGAAAAATGTAGGCAAGATTGCCATGACGGAAATCTCTGCCTCGGATTACTTGGAAACACTTAGAAAAGAACAGGGAGCTTTTGATTTAAGCTTTGATACTATTTGTGGTTATGCAGAGCATGGTGCCATTATTCATTATGGTGCGACACCAGAAACCGATGTGGAAATTAAGCCAGAGGGCTTACTTCTCGTAGATTCGGGCGGACAGTATTTGGAAGGAACCACAGACATTACCAGAACCTTTGCAGTGGGACCTGTGACACAGGAAATGAAGAGTGATTTCACTCGCGTGCTTCGCTCTAATTTGAATCTTGCAAATGCTAGATTTTTACATGGATGCAGCGGTATGAATTTAGATGTATTGGCACGTCAGCCACTCTGGGAAGCAAACTTAGATTATAAACATGGTACAGGTCATGGTGTAGGTCACGTGCTGAATGTGCATGAAGGACCAAATGGTTTTCACTGGGGACGCAAAGGTTATGCGGCTACCTTAGAAGAGGGCATGATTACCACGGACGAACCAGGTATCTATATGGAAGGTGCGTATGGAATCCGTTTGGAAAATGAGTTGATTTGCCGCAAGGGCGATAAGAATGAATATGGTCAGTTTATGTATTTTGAGAACCTGACCTTCGTACCATTTGACTTGGATGCAGTGGATGAAAGTCAGATGAATGAAACAGAAAAAAGATATTTGAATGAATATCACAAAGCAGTATATGAAAAAATTGCACCACTGCTTACGAACGAAGAGGCAGAGTGGTTGAAAGTGTATACGAGAAGTATTTAGTCGTGTTGGTGTATGAGATTTGCCCTACATGGCGAAAAAGAAAGGTAACAAATTATGAGCGAAAAGTTAGTCCTTATCGATGGACATAGTATTTTAAACCGAGCATTTTTTGGTCTGCCAGACCTGACTAATTCACAGGGGTTGCATACCAATGCGGTATATGGTTTCCTTAATATTATGTTTAAAATTTTGGAAGAAGAAAAACCAAATTACCTGGCAGTAGCCTTTGATGTGAAAGCACCAACTTTCCGCCATAATATGTTTGATGGTTACAAAGGAACTCGTAAGCCTATGGCAGATGAGCTTCGTCAGCAGGTTCCAGTGATGAAGGATATGCTTACCAAGATGGGAGTTCCAATTGTGGAATTACCAGGATTTGAGGCAGATGATTTGCTGGGAACCATCTCGGTGATGGGCGAAGCAAAAGGCATGGAAGTGTCTATCGTATCAGGGGATAGAGATTTGCTTCAGCTGGCGACAGACCATGTACAGATTCGTATTCCAAAGACCAAGAAAACGGGTACAGAAATCGAAAACTATTATGCCAAAGATGTGGTAGAACGCTATTTGGTTACTCCAAAGGAATTTATCGATGTGAAGGCTCTTATGGGAGATGCTTCCGATAATATTCCAGGGGTGCCAGGCATTGGTGAAAAGACTGCATCCGCTCTTATCGAAAAGTATAAATCTATTGAAGAAGTACATGCTCATGCAGAAGAGGTAAAACCTCCTCGTGCGGGTAAAAATATCGTGGAATACTGGGAACAGGCTGTGATGAGCAAGGAGCTTGCTACTATTGTCACAAATGCACCAGTTTCAGAAGAACCAGTTTCCTTTACTTTTGAAAAGGCTCGATTAGAAAGCATTGAAGCTCTTTACACAGAAGAGGCATATCTTTTGTGCAAGGAATTGGAGTTCAAAAATCTGCTTGACAGATTTGCTGTCGATGCTCCAAAGAACAATGCAGAAGAGCATTTTGCATCAGTTCGTAATACCAAAGAAGTAGATAGAATTTTCTCTGCTATCAAAGGCAAGGACGTGGCATTTGCCATCGTTCCTTCTGAAAATGAAGGCGAAAATATCGAAGCAGATGGACAAATTAGTCTTTTTGCAATGACAGAAACGAATACTTTTTCAGCCTTAGCTTTGGCATACGGGGAAGAAGATATTTATTATATTTCCACAGGACGTGAAGTAACAAGCAGTTACCTGTTGGAGAAAATGAAAAACGCAGAAGTTAAGACATGGATTGCCATGGATTTGAAGACCCAGCTGGCGGTAATGGAGTACGGTAAAGACTTTGATTATGTAAACCAGTGGGAGAAATATATCGCTGATAGAAATCACTATTTTGATGTGACTATCGGTGCATATCTGCTCAATCCTTTGAAAGGGGAATATCCACACGATGATATTGCCAAGGATTATGTAGGTCTTATGGTGCCTACGGAAAAGGATTTGAAGGATGACGAATGCAAGCTGGCCTGCTACAAAGCATATATCGCTTGGAAGGCAATGCCAGTGATTGCTGAAAGCTTAAAAGAACAGGGCATGGATAAGCTTTTCTATGAAGTGGAAATGCCACTGGTATTTGTACTTTATGATATGGAAAAAGAGGGTATCTGTATGGATGCCGCGTCCTTAAAGGAATACGGTGCAAAGCTGGAAGGTTCTATCGTGGAATTGGAAAAGAAAATCCACGAGGCTGCAGGAGAAGATTTTAATATCAATTCTCCAAAGCAATTAGGAGTGATTCTCTTTGAAAAGCTGGGGCTTCCAAATGGAAAGAAAACCAAGACTGGTTATTCTACTTCCGCAGATGTATTAGAGAAGCTTGCGGGAGAATACCCTATCGTATCGGATATTTTGGAATATCGAACCTTAAGTAAGTTGAAATCCACCTATGCAGATGGTTTGCAAAACTTCGTGGGACAAGATGGAAAAATCCACACCAGCTTCAATCAGACCATTACAGCGACAGGCCGCTTAAGTAGTACGGAACCAAATCTGCAGAATATTCCAATCCGTATTGAGTTGGGAAGACTGATTCGTAAGGTTTTCCACCCAATGCCAGGAAATGTGTTTGTAGACTCGGATTATTCTCAGATTGAGCTTCGTATTTTGGCACACATGTCAGGGGATGAAAAGCTGATAGAGGCTTACAATAGCGGGCAGGATATTCACAGTACTACCGCGTCACAGGTGTTCCATGTACCATTTGAAGATGTAACACCATTGCTTCGCCGCAACGCTAAGGCAGTAAACTTTGGTATCGTATATGGCATTAGTGCCTTTGGTCTGAGTCAGGATTTGGATATCAGCAGAAAAGAAGCGCAGGACTATATTGACCGCTATTTTGAGACCTATCCAAAGATTAAGGAATTTATTGATAACACAGTTGCGGATGCAAAGGAAACAGGCAAAACGACTACCATTTATGGTCGTATTCGTCCAATTCCAGAGCTTTCTTCCAGCAACTTTATGCAGCGTCAGTTTGGAGAGCGTGTGGCGATGAATGCACCGATCCAGGGAACTGCCGCAGATATTATTAAAATTGCAATGATTCGTGTTCATGACAGACTGATCAAAGAAGGCTACGAATCGAGACTGATTTTACAGGTGCATGATGAACTTCTCATCGAAACCAAGGAATCCGAAAAAGATGCAGTGGTTGCTTTGTTAGAAGAGGAGATGCATCAGGTAGCTTCCCTTTCCGTTCCACTTGAGGTAGGAACGGCGTGGGGTGCAAATTGGTATGATGCACATTAAAAGGAAATGAGAGAATGCATATGAAATTCATAGGTATTACAGGTGGGGTAGGTGCCGGAAAATCCGCTATCCTATCCTACTTGGCAAACAAACCCAAAACGAAAGTGATGCTGGCAGATGAAATTGCCCACAAGCTGATGGAGCCAGGGACTGACTGTTATAATAAAATCGTAGAGACCTTTGCAGGAGAGGATATTTTTGATATCCCAGAAGTAGCGGATATGATAGATACTTTCCGAACCGCAGAAGGAGTCAGCCTTGTTGAAGTGCATGAGAATCCACCGTTCCATCGTGGCAAGTTAGCACAGGTGATTTTCTCGGATGAAGAAAAACGTAAGAAGATGAATGCCATCGTACATCCTGCGGTAAAGGAGTATGTACGAGAAGCTTACGCCGAGGAAAAGGAAAAAGGACAGCTTGAGTTACTAGTTTTGGAAGCAGCTTTATTAATAGAAGAGAATTATGATGAAATTTGTGACGAACTTTGGTATATTTATACCAGTGAGGAAAATCGTCGCGCTCGTTTGAAGGAATCCAGAGGGTATTCCGATGAGAAAATCGACAGTATTTTCGCAAGTCAGTTAAGTGAAGAGAAATTTAGGTCGGCGACTTCGGTTACTATTGATAACAATGGAGACTTGGAGGAAACCTACCAACAGATAGAAAACGCTTTAAGGAGTAAGCAGATGGAACATGTATTTGGTCTTGATATTGGTACTAGAAACGTAGTTGGTACCGTAGGATATCGTACAGAAGATGAAAATTTTACCGTAGTTGCACAGTACATAAAACAGCACGAAACCAGAGCGATGCTGGATGGGCAGATTCATGACATTGGACGTGTGGCACGTACCGTTAAGGCTGTGAAAGAGGAATTGGAACGACAGATGGAAGCTCCTCTTTCTGAAGTATGTATCGCTGCCGCTGGCCGTGTGCTTAAGACAGTTACTACCCATGTAGAGCTGGAATATCCAGAAGAAACCATCGTTCAGGGTGAGGATATTCATACCTTACATTTGCTCGGTGTAGACAAAGCACAGGAAGAATTAAAACAGAAAAACGATACAAAGTACAAATTTTATTGCGTAGGATATTCCGTAGTAAAATACTATTTGAATGATGAGATTTTCATCAGTCTGGAAGGACATAAGGCTGATTTTATCGGTTGTGATATTATCGTAACTTTCCTGCCAGAAGACGTAGTAGATGGATTGTATTCAGCGGTAGGTCAGGCAGATTTGGGCGTTGCGAACATGACTCTCGAGCCTATTGCTGCGATTAATGTAGCGATTCCAGAAAACTTTAGAATGTTAAACATTGCCCTTGTGGATGTGGGTGCTGGTACATCCGATATTTCCATTACCAAAGATGGCAGTATCATTGCCTATGGTATGATTCCACATGCAGGAGATGAACTTACCGAAGTAATCGTTCAGCACTATCTGGTAGATTTCAAAATGGCTGAATCCATGAAACTGCAGTCTACAGAGTCCGATGAGATTACATACGAGGATATTATGAGTATTCCACATACCATTCCAGCGGAAGAATTATGGGAAGTAGTTGCTCCTACTGTAGAAAAGATTACGAAAGAAATTTCAGAAAAGATTCGACATTTGAATGGAGATAAATCAGTAAGTGCCTGCTTCGTTGTAGGTGGTGGTGGTAAAATCCATGGATTCACAGAACAATTAGCAGAACATTTAGGAATTGTAAAGGAATGTGTTGCACTTCGTGGGGAAGAAGTTCTGAAAGAAGTTATCTTTGAACAGGGAGATATCAAGAAGGATCCACTTTTGGTTACTCCGATTGGTATCTGCATGAACTACTATGAGCAGAGAAACAACTTTATTATGGTTCGTTTCAATGGAGAATTATTGAAACTTTACGACAACAATCATTTGACCGTTGTGGACGCAGCTATGGCTGCAGATTTTCCAAATGAACAGATTTTCCCAAAACGTGGCAAAGCAATTAACTTTACTGTAAATGGTGCTTCTCGTATTGCGAGAGGCGAAGCGGGAGAATCTGCAGTTGTTACCATTAATGGCAGATCGGCCAGCATCAATACTCCTTTGGAACCAAACTGTGAAATTTATATTGAACCATCTACCTCTGGTGCAGATGCTGTTTATACAGTAGCAGATTTGGAAGAATTCAGTAATGATACCGTTGGTTTCGTGGTAAATGGCAAAATGATTACTTGTCCAAAATTTGTACAAGTAAATGGTAGTTTAGAACCTGGTTCTTATGAAATTCAGGATGGTGATGTCATTGAAACCAGAAACTTCTACACGGTAGGTCAGGTTGCTGAATTTATGGATGTAGAGGTTGACACTGACCATGATATTTTGGTAAATAATAGAGAAGCAGATTTCGGAACATTGGTATATGAGAATTTCTCTATCGAATGGACCGTGCTTTCCTTTGGTGTAGCAGATGAACCTTATGAAAAACCAGTGATGCATTTGCCAGAAGGCGTAGCAAACCTGTCGAATGAAAATGCAAACGTAAGTGAGTATGATCCAGAACAGGATAGCTATGCAGATGAAGGCGATATCGAGGCAGTAAAAAATGCTGCTGCTCAAATGTTTGGAGCTGCACTAGAACCAAAGCCAGCCAACGATGGAATTACGGTTTATGTGAATGGTGAACCAGTGCATATGACTGGCAAAAAGGATTACATTTTTGTAGATATATTTGACAGAATCACATTTGATTTAACCGCAGGAGGTGGACGTGCCATCGCAACACTTGTGAATGGCAAGGATGCAGCTTTTTCTGAGGCACTTCATGATGGAGATCAGGTAGATCTGTATTGGAAAGAGAATTAGTAGATTATGTTAGAATTGTGTGCGATTGCCAGCGGAAGCAGTGGGAATTGTATCTGCGTGGGCAGCGACAATACCCATGTGCTGATTGATGCTGGTGTCAGTGGCAAACGAATTGAAAACGGATTGAATGAGATTGATTTAAAAACCAGCGAAATGCAAGGGATTTTGATTACGCATGAGCATATCGATCATATTGCAGGTCTTGGGGTATTGGCACGTCGCTATGGCATTCCAATTTTTGCTACAGAAAAGACTGTAAATGCGATTTTAAATACCAAATCTGTTGGAAAAATAGATGCGGATTTATTTCAGGTAATTAAACCGGGCAAACGCTTTTCAATTGGAGAATTGATGTTTAATCCGATTTCAATTTCCCATGATGCAGCAGACCCTGTGGCATATAAGGTAATGCATGAAGACAAGAGCATGGCTGTAGTGACAGACCTTGGCAATTATAATCAGGCCATTGTAGATGAATTGCAGGGATTGGATGCGTTATTATTAGAAGCCAATCATGACATCAAAATGTTGCAGACAGGGATATATCCATATCCATTGAAACAGCGTATTTTAGGCGACAGAGGCCATTTGTCCAACGAAAGAAGCGGACAGCTTCTTTGTGAACTACTTCATGATAGGTTTGGAACCGTGCTTCTAGGGCATTTAAGTAAAGAAAACAATTACGAAGAGTTGGCATACGAAGCAGTACGATTGGAAGTAACCATGGGCGATAATCCATACAAAGCGGAGGATTTCCCTATGTATGTTGCAAAACGAGACAGTGTTTCACCAATGATTCGAGTTTAAAGGAGAACGATTATGGAAAAGAAGAAAGTAATCATCACAGTGTTAGGAAAGGACACCGTAGGTATTATTGCGAAGGTTTGTACATACCTTTCTGAAAACGGAATTAATATCTTAGATATTTCACAGACAGTCGTATCTGACTATTTCAACATGATGATGATTGTTGATTTATCAAAATCTACAAAGGAATTTGCCGACCTTTCCAGCGATTTGGAAAACGTAGGACAGGATCTTGGTGTTTCTGTAAAATGCCAGCGCGAAGAAATCTTTGAAATGATGCATAGAATTTAATGTGTCGTAGCATTTTGTGATTTGGAGGAAACAACATGATTAGTAACTGGGAAGTAATCGAAACCAATCATATGATTGAAAAGGAAAACCTCGATGTGCGTACTATCACCATTGGTATCAGCCTTTTGGATTGTATCGATTCGGATTTAGATAAATGTAATGAAAAGATTTATAACAAAATTACAACCGTAGCGAAAGACCTGGTAAAAGTAGGACAGGAAATCGAAAAGGATTACTGTATTCCTATCGTAAACAAGCGTATCTCTGTAACCCCTATCGCTTTAGTAGGTGGTGCAGCTTGTAAAACACCAGAAGATTTCGTGACTATCGCAAAGACTTTAGACAGAGCAGCTCACACTGTAGGAGTAAACTTTATCGGTGGATATTCTGCATTGGTTTCCAAAGGAATGACACCAGCGGAAGAGAATCTTATTCGTTCGATTCCACAGGCATTGGCATCTACAGAACTCGTATGTAGTTCCGTAAATGTAGGCTCTACCAAAACAGGTATCAATATGGATGCGGTTCGTCTCATCGGCGAAATGATTAAAGAAACTGCAGAACTCACCAAGGAAAATGACTCTCTTGGCTGTGCAAAATTCGTCGTATTCTGTAATGCACCAGATGATAACCCATTTATGGCAGGAGCATTCCATGGTGTAACAGAAGCAGATGCTATTATCAATGTCGGTGTATCAGGACCGGGTGTTGTTAAGACCGCTCTTGAAAAAGTACGTGGTGAAAGCTTTGAAGTACTTTGTGAAACGATTAAAAAGACTGCATTCAAGGTAACCCGTGTAGGACAGCTGGTTGCGAAAGAAGCTTCTGCGAAGCTGGGGATTCCTTTTGGTATTATCGACCTTTCTCTTGCTCCAACTCCAGCAGTTGGGGATAGTGTTGCAGATATTCTCTGTGAAATCGGTTTGGAATATGCAGGTGCTCCTGGTACTACTGCAGCTCTTGCACTCCTGAATGATCAGGTAAAGAAGGGCGGTATCATGGCTTCTTCTTATGTAGGTGGCTTAAGTGGCGCGTTTATCCCTGTAAGTGAAGACCAGGGTATGATTGATGCAGTTGTTGCAGGTGCTCTTACTCTTGAAAAATTAGAAGCAATGACCTGTGTATGTTCCGTAGGTCTGGATATGATTGCCATTCCAGGAGATACGAAGGCGACTACTATTTCTGGTATCATCGCAGATGAAATGGCTATCGGTATGATTAACCAGAAAACAACTGCGGTACGTGTGATTCCAGTTGTTGGTAAAGGTGTAGGTGAAGTAGTAGAGTTCGGCGGCTTGCTGGGTTATGCACCAGTTATGCCAGTAAATCCATTCTCTTGTGATGATTTTGTAAATCGTAAGGGACGTATTCCTGCTCCTGTACATTCTTTCAAAAACTAAAGCGTTAGCTACGAGCAGAGTATAAAATGCCATTTGTGCGGCAGAAACTTGTTTCTGTAAGCATAACTGGCATTTTTGATATTCGGCGACAGCCGGATTGCGAGATGTAGCGAAGCGAAATCGAGCAAAGCTGCTCGTAGCGAAGGAGATTAGTATGGAAAAATATATCTTAGAATGCTGTGTCGACAGCGTAGAGTCAGCGATAAATGCCGCAAACGGCGGAGCAAGTCGACTTGAACTGTGTTCAAATTTAATAATTGGTGGTACGACACCGGATTTGGCTCTTGTAAAAGAGATTAGAAAGCATACAGACATCCGTATTCATGCACTGATTCGCCCTCGATTTGGGGACTTTTGTTATACAGAGCATGAGATGGAGATTATGAAATCCCAGATTCGAGCTTTAAAGGAGGCTGGAGTAGAAGGCGTAGTTATCGGTGTTTTAGATGAAGATGGAAATCTTAATCTGCCCGCAATGAAAGATTTAATTGCAGCAGCCGATGGGATGTCCATTACTCTGCATCGAGCTTTTGATATGTGTCGTGATCCATTTCAAGCAATGGAAGATGCAATTGACTTGAGAATAAATACGATTCTTACCTCGGGACAGAAACAGTCTGCCTGGGAAGGACGAAAGCTTCTTGCGGAGTTAATAGAACAGGCGGCTGGACGTATTGACATCATGGCGGGAGCAGGGATTGGAGCTTCTACCATCGAAAAACTGATTCCTGCAACAGGTGCAACCACCTATCATATGTCTGGAAAAGTGACCTTGGATAGTCCAATGCGTTATCGCAAAAAGGATGTGAGCATGGGCCTTCCTTCTTTGAGTGAGTATGAGATTTGGCAGACCTCAGAAGAAAATGTGAGGGCTGCGGTGGAAGTGCTAAGGAAGTCTTAGTATAAAGGTTTTAGTGTTCTTACGATGTTCTCTATAACACGAACCAAGGTCTCTGCATCTGCATTTTGATTATTAATGTAAGCATGATAGCCACCTTGGATACTGTAAGAAAGCAGAATATTATATTCTATATTATCCTTGTATTCAGGATATTTGGAAAAAATAGCTTGCTTGATGGCAAACTCTAAACGATTCGATAGATTGTTTTGTTCTTTCACGGAAAAAAGTATATTTATTAAAGAAATATGGGAAACAAAAGCAAGACAAAGCTCTCTGGTAAATTCATGAGGGTTGTCGGAAGAATATTCACGGTCTTTTGGAATACTACTGACAATAGAGTTTACGGTTTCAATTTCCAATGCTTCTGATAATGCATAAATATCTTCATAATGGGAATAAAAAGTAGATTTATTGATACATGCCAGTTCACATAATTCTTTAATTGTAATCTTTTCTAATGCCTTTTTGGAGCGAAGCTCCATGAAGGCATTTTTGATTGCTTTTTCTGTTTTTTCTATTCTAATATCCATCATACACCTCATTAACCGACAATTCTTGGAAAAAGTTGTTTATCCGTCTTTTGACGGATATTGTCGGTGGAGTTTTTTCTTGTTTTTTAGTACATATATTATATCGAGAAAAACAACTAGTGTCTATTATTTTTGGAGGGAATATGGATTTTTATGGATTTTATACAGGGAAAATTTTTGATGCGTACAAATTTTTAGGGGCTCATATAGAAGGGGAAGGTGTAGTTTTCCGAACCTTTGCACCAAGTGCAGCTCGAATTTCGCTCATGGGAGAGTTTAATGACTGGCAGGAGCAGGAAATGCATAAGGTACATGATGGCAATTTCTGGGAATGCAGAGTGGAACATGCGAAAGCAGGAATGATGTATAAATATCGTATTTATGATAGGACTGGACGTTGCCTTGACCATTGCGATCCATATGGATTTGGAATGGAACTTCGTCCAAACAATGCATCCATTATTCGAGATATGACATATCAGTTTTCGGATGAAAAGTGGATGGCAGTCAGAAGTGATTACAAGGACAAGTCGCTGAATATTTATGAAGTGCATTTTGGCTCCTTCCGCAAGCCATCCGAGGAAAGTGATGCTTGGTATACCTATGAAGAAATGGCGGATGTTTTGATTCCATACTTAAAGGAAATGGGATATAACTATCTGGAGATTATGCCTTTAAATGAGTATCCTTGCGATGAGTCTTGGGGATATCAGAGTACAGGTTTCTTTAGTCCTACTTCCAGATATGGTACTGCAGAGCAACTCAAATATTTCGTGGATCAATGTCATCAGAATGGAATTGGGGTAATTATGGATTTTGTTCCCGTTCATTTTGCGGTGGATGATTATGCATTGGCAAATTATGACGGAACAGCTCTTTTCGAATATCCACATAGTGCAGTTGGTGTAAGTGAATGGGGAAGCTGCAACTTCATGCATTCCCGTGGGGAAGTGCGTAGCTTCTTGCAGTCAGTTGCAAACTACTGGATCGAAGAATTTCACATGGATGGTCTGCGTATGGACGCCATTAGTCGAGCTATTTATTGGCAGGGAGCACCTGAGCGTGGTGTAAATCAAAATGCAGTAGAATTTCTTCGTTATATGAATCAGGGGTTAAAAGAAATGCATCCATCTATTTTATTGGCAGCAGAAGATTCTACTTCTTTTCCAGCCGTTACAAAACCAGTAAATGAAGGTGGTTTGGGCTTTGACTATAAATGGGATATGGGTTGGATGAATGACACCTTAAATTATTGTCGTACAGACGCAAAGTATCGAAGTAATGAATATCATAAATTGACCTTCTCCATGATGTATTATTATGATGATCGATTTCTACTTCCTTTGTCGCACGACGAGGTGGTTCATGGAAAAGCAACGATTCTGCAGAAAATGAGTGGAGAATACGAAGAGAAATTCCCACAGGCGAGAGCCTTTTACATGTATATGTATGCTCATCCTGGCAAGAAATTGAATTTTATGGGAAATGAAATCGGTCAGCTTCGTGAGTGGGATGAGAAAAGAGAGCAGGATTGGGATATTTTACAGTACCCTGTTCATGATGCGTTCCATCGTTTTATGAAGGATTTATGTTATCTTTACTTGAAACACTCTGCATTATCAGAGCTGGATTATGACAAGGCGGGATTTCAGTGGATAGATTGTCATCAGGAAGAAAAGTGTATCTATGCTTTTGAGAGAATTAGCTCGAAAGAGAGAATCGTAGCGGTGTTTAATTTTTCTGATAAAGAACAGAAGAATTATTGTTTTAAAGTAGAAAATGCCAAGAAACTGGAACGAATTTTGTCAAGTAATCAAGAGATTTATGGCGGAAAAGATAGTAAAAAAGAGGTTATCTTGGAGGTGCAGAATGGTCTTTTCGAAGTATCCTTGCCAGCATATTCCGCAGAATATTATTTGGTAAAATAATTACAAAGATAGGTTGTTTCCAACCCCTAATTAGTGTAAAATATACAAGTGTGATTGCACAATATCGGCAACTAGGAGGATTTGTAAAAATGGCGTGGTATGATGAGGCAATATTTTATCATATTTATCCCCTTGGTATGACAGGGGCACCAAAGCAGAATGAATACGGAGAACCAGTGGAAAGGCTGAATAAGCTGTTGCCATGGATTTCTCATATTAAACATATAGGATGTAATGCAATCTACATCGGACCATTGTTCGAATCAGTAGGACATGGTTATGAGACAACCGACTATAAGAAATTGGATAGTCGTCTCGGAACCAATGAAACACTGAAAAATTTCGTGGCAGAGTGCCACGCACAGGGCGTAAAGGTTATTTTCGATGGTGTATTTAACCATACAGGTCGTGATTTCTTTGCATTCAAGGATTTAAAGGAAAACAGAGAAAACTCCAGATACAAAGATTGGTACTGCAATGTGAATTTCTGGGGAAATAATTCCTACAACGATGGATTTGGATACGAAAACTGGGGCGGATATGACTTGCTTGTAAAGTTAAACCAGAAAAATCCAGAAGTAATTAATTATATCTGCGATGTCATTCGTTTCTGGGTGCAGGAATTCGATGTAGATGGTATACGTTTGGATGCAGCAGACGTATTGGATTTTGACTTTATGAAAGCACTTCGTCGTACTGCAAATGAAGTAAAACCAGAATTCTGGCTGATGGGTGAAGTAATCCACGGTGACTATATCCGTTGGGCAAATGCAGATACATTGCATTCCGTAACAAACTACCATCTTCATAAAGCACTTTTCTCAGGATATAACGACCACAATTTCTTCGAAATTGCTCACACCGTAAAGAGACTGAATGATATGTGTGGTGGAGTGTTTAAGCTTTACAACTTTGTAGATAACCACGATGTAGAACGTATTATGTCAAAGCTCTCGACACCTAAGGGCTTTGTACCTGTACACATTTTGTTGTATACCTTACCAGGTGTGCCTTCAATCTACTACGGTTCCGAATTTGGTATCGAAGGTAGAAAAGGTCATGGAGCAGACGCAGATGCACCACTTCGTCCAGAAATGGATTTTAAAGCATGGGCAGATGCGATGGAAGAAAATAGTTATGCCAAATTTATCACTGCTTTGGGCACTATGCGTCAGCAGGTAAAAGCCTTAAGTTTCGGTGACTATAAAGAACAGAACCTGACTACGAGACAGTATACCTTCTCTAGAAGCTATGAGGGTTCCACCGTAGTAGTGATGGTAAACAACGATGATAATGCATGTACGATGCATGGCGGAGCACCAGATGGCACATACACAGGCGTGTTATCTGGTAAGAAAATCACTGTTTCCGGTGGCGGATTCTCTGCTGAAATCGCAGGAAATTCAGGTGAAATCTGGGTGCCTGATGTAGTAGAAGGAAAGTTTGAGACAGTGGAAACAGTCGTAGAAGAAACTCCAGTGGAAATGCCAGTTGCTGAGCCAGTGAAGGTGGAAGAACCAGTATCTGAACCAGAGCCTGAAGTAGTAGCAAAAAATGTGCTTGAAGAAGTGACAGAAGTTGCGAAAGCACAGGAAGAAACTGCGACAGAAGAGGAACAGGTCGAAGAAGAGAAAGTTCTCGACTTAAATAAACCTTACGAAGAAATGTCTATCGAAGAACTGCAGGCATGTATCTTAGCTAAGATGGCAAAGAATGGCCCAGTGACCGATGAGATGAAGAGAACTGTTGTTGTGAATACACATCAGGGATCACTGCTTAATTGGGTAAGGAGCTTTAATTAATAGTAGCATAATTAAGAAATCTATGTTATGTTAATTATATAAAAAAGAAAAGAGGATTTTGTTTGTTAATTGTAAGCGAATAGGATTATATGAACTTAATAGTTGTCCTGGACACTAATGTTTTACATTGGTGTATTTGTCTTACAAAAAACTTATCATCTTGAATCATATAGAACTAAAGTGAGGCATGACGATTTTGTCATGCCTTTGTTTTAGATGTTTAACCATGGTGAAGTCTGTTTTGTACAGACAAATCCATGGTTTTTTATTTTGAAAAGGAGCGAATGAATTTATGAGAAAAATAATAGCAATAGAAGAAAAGTATAAAGAATTAGCACTTGATTTTGTAGAGACTGTTTTTACAGAGTATAGCGATGCAGAAGAAGGAAAATTGGTGCGAAATTTGGTAGAAGAAATTAGAAGGTATCGATTTTATCTGCCAGAACTAGAACTAATCATGTTAGATGAAAAAGAGGAAATCATCGGATATACAATGTTTTCAAAATTTCATTTAGAAGGAAAATATGAGGATGAATTATTAATGCTTACGCCAGTTGCAGTGAAGACTTCCATGCAAAGACAGCATATTTCAAAAGAGTTAATCGACTATGGTTTCCAAAAAGCAACGGAAATGGGATTTAAAGCTGTTTTGGTGGAAGGAAATCCACAAAATTATCGTGCAAGAGGATTTGTAACTTCTGCTGATTATGGAATTGTTGCAGATGAAAGTGTGCATTTACCTGCAAAGGAATGTCTTATGATAAAAGAATTGCAGGAAAATACTTTGCAGCATATGTCAGGTGTGCTTGCGTACACTGATTATAAGTCACTTAGGTAAAGAAAAGAGGAAAATGAAATGATAGATTCACAAAAAATAATAGAATTCGATAAAATAAAAGAAGTATGGATGTCTTTTGCTATGACAAAAACAGCAAAACAACAGATCAAAGAAATACAGCCATATTTGTCAGAAGCAGAGTTGCTTGTAAAACTCCGTGAAACCACGGAAAGCAAAACTCTAATTGAGAAATGTGGGAGTCCACCAGTGGTATCTTTAGATAGTATCACGGAACTGCTTCAAATTGCGGAAAAGGGAGGATGTCTTTCTATGGATGAATTACTTTCCATGGAAAAGGCATTGACGGCGGTCAGCCGAATGAAGCACTATATGAGGCGAGGCACTGTGTATGAGATTTCGTTGGCTTACTATGAAGAGAATCTGGAGCCGATAGAAGATGTTCGTGAGGCTATTGCAGTTACTATTGTAAATGAAGCAGTAAGCGATAATGCCACGAAGCTTTTGAAAAACCTTCGCATGGATATCGCCGCCGCAGAAGAAAAAATGAAGGAAAAAGCCGAAAATGCAATTCGAAGCAACAAAGCTTATGTTTCCGATCAGTTTTGCACCACGAGAAACGGACATGTTTGTATTCCAGTGAAAAAAGAATACAAAAACAAAGTGGAAGGAGCCGTGGTAGACCAGTCTTCTACAGGTAGTACTGTTTTTATTGAGCCGGTTGGTGCGGCTAAGTATTACGAGGAATTGCAGTATCTTCGCATTGATGAAGTCAATGAAGTACAACGTATTTTATATGAATTGACGGCAATGGTTGGACAAAATGCGGAAATCATGCGAGAAAATATTAAGGTAATGGAACGCTTAGATTTTATCTTTTCGAAAGGGAAATTGAGTTTTGAATATGAGGGCGTAGAACCTAATATTACGCAGGTTCGAGAGATAAAGTTAGTAGATGCGAGACATCCACTGATGGACAAAAGTATTTGTGTGCCATTACAGTTTTCCATTGGGAATGGAGTCCGAGGTGTCGTAATTACGGGACCAAACACGGGCGGCAAGACGGTTGCACTAAAGACAGTTGCCTTAAACTGCATGATGGCACAGTGCGGTCTTCACGTATCCTGCAAAGAGGCTCAGATTTGTATGCATAGCAACTTCTTATGCGATATTGGTGATGGCCAAAATATGTCTGAAAATTTATCCACATTTTCGGCGCACATTACCAATGTCATGGATATTTTAGAGTCTGTAAATGAAGAAAGTCTTGTTATTATGGATGAGTTGGGCTCAGGAACTGACCCACTGGAAGGCATGGGAATCGCTGTTGCTATTTTGGAAGAACTGAAAAATAGTGGGGCATTTTTCTTAGTAACTACCCATTATCCAGAGGTAAAAGGATATGCAGAGAAAACAGATTGCATCGTCAATGCCCGCATGACCTTTGATAAAGAGCAGTTAAAGCCACTGTATCAGATGGAAATTGGTGAGGCTGGAGAAAGCTGTGCCTTTTATATTGCAAAGAGACTTGGTATGTCATCACGAATGTTGAAAAGAGCAGCAGAAGCTGCGTATGGTACAAAGTATGATTCGCATCAGGCAGAAGAGTGGAATGTTGCGGCATTAGGAGATGTTGTTGGCGACGACGAAGAAAGCAACACAAATAAAGGGAAATCCCACACACCATATATCATCAAGAAAAAGGTGTACAAAGAACAGAAGAAGATTACCTTCCGCAGAGGTGATAGCGTCATGGTTTATCCAGATAAAAAGATAGGTATCGTGTGTCAGGAAGCGAATGAAAAAGGTGTGCTTCAGATACAGATGCCAAATAAGAAAATCTGGATTAATCACAAGAGAGTAAAACTTCATGTGGCAGCAACGGAACTTTATCCTGAGGACTACGATTTTTCTATTATTTTCGATTCTGTGGAAACACGTAAGATGAGACATCAGATGGAACGGAAGTTTGTGGAAGGGGAGATAATCATTTCTGAGGATTAGTAAAAAGAAGTGATACCAGGCAGTAAAACTTAAAAGAAAATTTGGTGACACCGTCCAATTTTGGGCGGTGCTTTTTTGTATAGAGTTTACAAGATTTTTGGGAAAAAATAACAAAAACTTGTATCTGATAAAATGTGTAATTATAATGCTTATATCAACAGATAACTTCTTGTGAGAGTATCTGTGGGAATTGTGTATAGAGAGATTATTATTATTTTTGTGTGTCGGATGCAGGAAGCATTCATATCTGACAGAGTTGTGTTGTTAGATATTCAATTTATCAGTATCTAAAAATGTATAATTGTTATTAGATATCATTTTCATTTCAGAGAATTATCCAAGATTAAGAATTAAAGTATAAAAAGTTATTTGTTGTGTTTGTAATATATAATTCTTACAGAGGAACCTTGCAAGAGAAAGGAAGGTTTATGGGACAAAAGGATATATCAGAGAAAATCTTAGTAGATTACAATGATGTATTCGCAGACATTATTAATGTATGTGTATATGACGGAGAGGAGGTAGTAAAGCCAGAGGGTTTAGAAAATGCGTTGGTGCATGCACAGTATAAAGCTGAGGATGGGAGGCTACGCGAAGAAGAACGCGATGTGGCTAAATACTGGAAGAAAAAGAACATTGCGATTGCGTTGTATGGTATTGAAAATCAGGTTAAAGTTGATACCAATATGCCATTTCGAATGATAGGTTATGATGGAGCATCATATAGGGGACAGTTGCTAGATAAAAGAAAAAGCATTGTACCGGTAGTATCCTTTGTGCTATACTTTGGTACAGAAGAACGATGGAATAAGTATATGAGCATCAAAGAATGCATAGAAATTCCAAAAGATTTAGACAACTATGTAAATGATTATCAAATTCATGTAATAGAGGTCGCTTGGCTTTCGGATGAACAATTAGCGATGTTTAGAAGCGATTTTGGGATTGTAGCGAATTTCTTTGTTCAGAAAAGGAAAAATAAGGCCTATATTCCGAATGATGAACGTGAAATAGAACATGTAGATGAGGTTTTGAAACTTTTAGCGGTTATGTCAGGTGATCAAAAATATGAGAGAATATTGTATAATAAAACAGGTGAGGTGAAAACAATGTGTGAGGTAGCAGACAGATTATTTAATCAAGGTATGCAACAAGGGATACAGTCGGCGGTTAATATGCTTCGAAAACTTGGGAAGAACGACGAAGAGATTATAGCTTTGATTACAGAAGAATATAAGCTAGATACAGAAGAGGCAAAGCAATATTTGTAAGTATGGAAAAGAAGAAAAGCAATTCTGCATGAGTGCGGAATTGCTTTTTTATTTGTTCATATTTGGATTGTCTGTTCGATTCAGTAAATAATCTACAGATACATTGTGAAAGTTCGCTATCTTAATAAGGGTAGTGGTAGGAATATCTATGTCGCCGCGCTCGTAGTTGCTATACACACGCTGACTACAAGAGAGCAATTCGCCCATCTGTGTTTGTGTCAAATCTTTATCTTCTCGTAAATTGCGGATTCTTTGATAAAGAGGCACGACAAATACCACCTTTCTTTTAGATATTATTAGTACTAAATTATTATATCTTAGAAAGTTTTTCGCTATTTACTTTTAGCGAGAAATTCGCTAAACTTATTATAATAATTATAGATTGAAGATTTAGGGCGGAAGAAAGACAGAGCACGATATGATATTACATGGGTTATTAAAATGGATAATGAAGATGCAGCGAAAACACGAATTTTATTTCATAAATGATATTCCTAAAATAGATGGAAACTGTATCTATGCTGTGAACCATTCGTGTAAATGGGATTTTCAATATATGGTGGAAATTGCACCAAAGAAGTTTATTATTTTAGCGGGAAAACAAAGATTAAATTTTATAGATCGAATTGGATTCATTTGGAATGGAACGGTATGGGTAGATCGACAAAATAAATCTAGTAAAACAAAGTCCAAAGAGAAATTGAATCAGTTAATTCAAAAGGGAAAGAGTATATGTATTTTTCCAGAAGGAACTTGGAATTTAACACCAGAAAAGCCAATGCTGCCACTGTATTGGGGCGTGATAGATTTAGCACAAAAGAATCAAGTACCTATTATACCAATATGTTTGGAATACAGAGAAAATATTTGTTATGTAAAATTCGGAGAGTCAATGAATGTTGAGCGGAATGCGGATAAACAAGAGGAAATAACTAAACTTAGAGATGCGTTTGCAACTTTAAAGTGGGAACTTTGGGAGATGTTTCCACAGGAAAAAAGATGCGATATCGAAGGTAGTTATTGGGAGAAGTATATCGAGGAGAGGCTTTCGGAATATAAGAAGTTGGATTACGAGTATGAAAGAAGCTGTATTAGAAAATAAAATATGAACAAAAATAGTGATAAAGCACATCAGAGTTTTTCAGTATATCAAAAGCAGAAAGAGAGAATTGTTACAAAAGATGAAACTATAAAGGGAATATCGATTAGAAAAACAATTCGTCCATTGTTAGTATTCATGCTTAGAATACAACGTCTGTTTACAGGATTAAAAATTGAAATAATTTCTAAGCCAGACTTTAAACGAGACAAACCAGTTATTTATGCAGTTTCACACATTGGGAAATGGGATTTAGAAATAATACATGAAGTTTTAAGAAATCACTTTTGGGTTGTCGCAGCAGATTTTCTTCACATGTATGGACATATTGATTTGCCCTTTATGTGGGCTACAGGATGTATCTTCGTGAATGAGTACAGCAAGTCAGACAGAAGATATACGAAAAAAATGATGACAAAGGTGCTAAAACAAGGTGACAATGTGTTGATTTTTCCAGAAGGTGAATGGAATTTAACCGAAAACGAAATAATTCGTGATACATCATTCGGAACCGTAGACAGTGCATTGAGGACAGGTGTTTCTATTGTACCGATTGCTATGGAGCAATATCAAAATCTATTCGTCATCAATGTTGGAGAAGATTTATGCTTAGATGAAATTTCGGGCAAATATACAGATAAGGAGTTTTCGGAGTTAGATATGGAATTGGACGAAGAAAGACGAATTATACGTGAAATAGAATTGGAAGCGAATCGTATTTTGAGAGATGCTTTGGCTACGCTTAAATGGGAGATATGGGAGAGAAAAGGTATAGAACGTAGAAAAGATATTCCATCAAATTATTGGTATGAGTTCATTAAATTAAGAGGAAGCGAGTGGAGAGGTTTTGATTTAAAAGATCAAATAGTGAATGGTTGCTTCCCACCAGAGAAAAAAGAATGGATTCGAGTGCAGCAGACGATGGCGAAGTTGAATCCGAAATGGTGGAGCTGCTGTTGGTTGGATAGGGATATATAGGAGATTGAAATGTTTCACACAGGATTAGATAGATATTTAAAAGCGGATATTAATACTTTTACCTCTGACTTAGGAATAAGAATCAGACGCAAAATCATGGGGAATACCATGCGTAAGATTTTACATTTATGTACTTCCAGAAAAATTATAGTTGAACGATATCCAAAATTAGATAAAAACAAACAATATATTTTTGTAAGTACTCATTCATTTGATGAAGATGTCATATCGGCCTTAGCTACGATTGATAGAAATGTATATATGTTGCATGGTAGCACAACACAAATGTTACATAACCCAATATTTCTTGCTGTTTGGATGAATGGAATGATTTATTTGGACAGAATGAATGAGGATAGTAGAAAAGCATCTATTGACAAAATGAAGCGAGTTTTAAACGCAGGCACAAGTATTTTATTATTTCCAGAAGGCGGATATAACAATATGGAAAATCAGTTGGTAATGCCTTTGTTTGCAAGTCCTTATATTTTGAGTAAAGATCTAGGCATTGAGGTTGTTCCATTTGCTTCGGTTCCAGATTTAAAAGGACAAACGATTCATATTAGAGTAGGTGAGCCTATTAATATTGGAAACTATGAAAAGTGGGAAGCACTGGCAGTTTTAAGAGATTCTATGGCAACGTTGGTGTATGACATTTTGATAGAGCATACAGAAATCGTAAAACGTTGTGAATTGCAAATGACGCGATTGGACTGGATGGAGAAAAGGAAACAGGTTTATGAGTGTCAAAAATGGTACGCAGATGTTTGGGATGAAGAAGTAACGTATTATCCTGGGCATGGTGTTACAACGCCTGAGAAGTCGAGA
>JAFUPI010000005.1 GCA_017481285.1 Agathobacter sp.
AATTGACCATGGAATGAATTTACAGGATGCAATAGACTGTGCACGTATTTATGACAATGGAAATGCCAAAGGTATCGAATATGAAACCGGTTGCAAGTATGAAATCACTGGTGATACCATTGCGGCTTTAAAAGCCATGGGGCACAAAACCACGCAAAAAGGTCAGTGGAAGATATATTTTGGTGGTGTGCAGGGCGTTATGTATATGGAAGATGGCAGCTTATTTGGTGCTGCTGACCCAAGACGTGATGGCAAAGCACTAGGATATTAAAATAACAAACAAAAAAGGGCTGTCGCAAATATAAATTTGTCGACGCCCTTATTTTTATATTTCGAAATAGATATGTCTCTGTATTTTGTGTGCATTTTCGAACTTTTAAGGGAAACGCTATTATTTCTTGAAACACTCTGCTTGCTTAAGTTTTATGTCTGGCATAGCTTTTACTATCTGCACCACTTTGTCCGTGTGCAACAGACACCGTACTCCTATTTCTGTTTCTCTAATGTGGGCAGTCTTATAAAGTTGATATTACATGAGCCATGCAAAAACTCGGTGCAAGTGCGGCACCTCAGACAGTTTGCATGGCTCATGACATTTTATAATCCTGTCCACATAAGAGAAACGACGAAATCGTCGTAAGGGTGTCCTGTTGCACACGGACAAAGTGGTGCAGATTGTAAAACTTTTGACAGACAGAATAAATCATAAAAGCAAGCAGAGTGTTTCTTAGAAATAAAGCGTTTTTCTTAACCGAGAGAAAATGCACGCAAAATACAGAGACATATTTATTTCAAGACATGAAGAAAGGGCGTTGACAAATTTATATTTGCGACAACCCTTTTTATGGATTGATATTTTAAAATGATAGGAGTAAAATTGGGGTTAAGGGGATATTTGGGTAATTTTTTTATGATTTTTTCAATTTAACAAAACATTAACATTTCGCAAACAATTTTTAAAAAAGGGGGCTGTATTATCTCACTTGTCAGCGAGAGACATCGCGAAATAAAGTAGGTTAAATAAGAAAATCAAAAATAATTATTCAAAAGGAGAAGTGAAAAATGAGCAACACATTGTATTTAGTAACAGGTGCAGCAGGATTCTTAGGGGGACACGTTTGTAGACAGTTAATCGCTAGAGGCGACAAGGTTAGAGCATTTGCTCTTCCAGGCGACAAAGCAATTAAATTCATCCCAGAAGGTGTAGAAGTTATCGAAGGTAACCTTTGTTCTATCGAAGATGTAGAGAAGTTCTTCACAGTTCCAGAAGGAACAGAGACAGTATGTTTACATATTGCTTCAGTAGTAACAGTAACACCAGATTACAGCCCATTAGTAATGAACGTAAACGTAGGTGGAACAAAGAACATTCTTCATGTTATGAAGAAACATCCAGAATGTAAGAAATTAGTTTACTGTTCATCAACAGGTGCTATTCCAGAAGAAAAGAAGGGTCGCAAGATGCGCGAAGTAATCTACTACGATGAAGACCAGACAGTAGGTTGCTACAGCCGTTCAAAAGCTATCGCAAGCCAGGCAGTACTTGATGCAGCAAACATTGAAGGCTTGAATGCTTGTATCGTTCTTCCATCAGGTATCCTTGGACCAGAAGATCCAGCTATCGGTGAAACAACAGGTACAGTTATCGAAATCTTAAAGGGCGCTATGCCAATGGGTATGGATGGTTCCTTCAACCTTTGTGACGTACGTGACCTTGCAGCAGGATGTATTGGTGCAGCTGACTTTGGTAAAAAGGGTGAAAGCTACATCCTTGCAAACGAAGAAGTTTCGTTCAAGGATTTCGTTAAGTTAATCTGTGATGAATCAGGATGTAAGCCAATCAAGACTTTCTTACCACTTGGTATTGCATATAAACTTGCAGCTATGATGGAAAAACAGGCCGCAAAAACTGGTAAAGAACCACTTATGACAACATTCTCTGTATACAACTTAGACAAGAACAATTCATTTGACTATTCGAAAGCACAGAGAGAAATCGGTTATAAGACACGTCCATATAAAGAAACAATCAAGGATGAAATCGCTTGGTTAAAGGCAAATGGACATATCTAATAAGTATTCAAATTAAGTTGTATAAAATCGATATAAAAATCCGGTAATTTTTATTAAATTACCGGATTTTTTGTTGAAATTGTATAGACAATAGCCTTTTTTTATTTTAAAATAATGGTAATAATGAGGAAATAAAAAGGGGGATTTTTGCATGGCAAAAGAGAAAAAGCAGAAAGTGCAAAAACAAAAAACAAGAAGACTGAGTATTCGTACTAAGCTTTTGATTCCAGTATTGATTATTATTTTAATCGTAAGTGCAGGTATGGGCACAATGATGTATCTGATTGGACAGGAAGCGTATGTGAATACAGGGGTTGAGAAATCACATATGGCAGCAACTATTGCTTCATCTTTGATTGATGGTTCGCAGGTTTTGAAAGTTCATGAGGGAACGGCTGACCAGGATTTGTATGAAAAACAGCTTTGGAATTTAAGAGAAATCAAAGAAACCTGTGGTATCCTTTATATGTATACCATTTATGAAAAAGATGGACAGTATTATTACGGTATTGATACAGATGAATCCGAGGGACAGTGCCAGCCAGGTGATGTTTATGATGATGATTTAGAACCAATTAAGGTAGCATTGTCCGATCAGCATTATGTGCGTGAATATGTTGTTACAAACGAATATGGTAACCTGATTTCTTCGTATGTTCCAATTTATGACGTAATGGGCAACGTAATTGGTGTATTAGGCTGTGACTATGATGGAACAGAAGCTCTTCGAATGGTAAATATCATCAAACTGTTGAGTATGGGCTGTATGGCGGTAGCACTTGTGGTTTCTGCTATTGTTGTAACACTTTTCGTAAATGCAATTACAAAGAATATCGTTTTAATTAATGCAAAGATCTATGATTTAGTTAATAACGAAGGTGACTTAACACAGAAACTAGATATTCGTTCTGGAGATGAATTAGAATTAATCGGAACCAATGTTAATAATCTTTTGGAATATATTCGTACGATTATGTTGAATATTGCTGGAAACTCTACCAATTTGCAGGGAGCTTCACAGGAAGTATTTAATAATTTAAAGAGTGCAGAGATGAATATTACGGATGTATCGGCTACGATGGAAGAAATGTCAGCTGGTATGGAAGAGACAGCCGCAAGTATTTATGAGATTACCGGTGCTATCAATGATGTATACAATGCTATCGATGAAATCAATATTAAAGCAAGTGAAAGTGCTACGAATGCTTACCAGGCAATGGAAAAAGCAAACGATGTATACAATGTATCCATCCAGTCTCAGGAACAGGCAAAAGAAATGTCAGCTCAGCTTTCAGCAACAGTAGAAGATAAGATTGAGAAATCTAAGGCAGTAAATGAAATCGAAACCTTAACCACCAGTATTTTGGCGATTGCAGACCAGACAAACCTCTTGTCCTTGAACGCGTCTATTGAAGCTGCAAGAGCAGGTGAAGCAGGTAGAGGTTTTGCAGTAGTAGCAGATGAAATCGGTAAACTGGCACAGGAATCAGCAGAATCAGCTTCTCGAATCCGTCAGGTAAGTGGCGAAGTAATCCAGGCAGTAGAAGAATTAGCAGCGGCTTCTCAGCAGATGATTGCGTTTATTGATGAAACGACTATGGGTGGTTTCCAGCAGTTACAGGAAACAGCTTATGATTATAAAGAAAACATTCATGAAATGTCATCTACTATGCAGGATTTCACAGCTTCTTGTCAGGAAGTTAAGAGCAATATGGATGCCATCAAGGATAACATCGAAGCCGCAAATGTTGCTGTAGATGAAAGTGCTAAAGGCATCAGCAGTGTGTCTGAAATATCCGTATCCCTTACTTCTAGTGTGGGAGATATTCAGAACCAGGCAAATGGTAATATGGACATTGCAAACCTGTTGAATCAGGAAGTAAATCGTTTCAAATTGTAAGATTAACAAAATTTTAACAATTAAATAACATTTTATAAAAATTCCTGTCGTATTCTCTCTTTTGTCAGTAGTAATGCGACAGGATTTTGTATGTAATTGATATAATATATTTCACAGAAAAAGGAGAATCATAGTATGAAAACAGTATGTGTAATTACCGGTGGCGGTAGTGGAATGGGACTTGCAGCAGCAAAATGCATGCCAAAAGAAAAAATTATCGTAGTAACAGGACGTACCATGTCTAAGCTTGAAAAAGCGGTAAAAGAATTGGAAGAATTAGGATATGAAGCTTATGCAAAGACATGTGATACTTCAAAAAGAGAACAGGTTCGTGAATTAGCAGAATATGCAGCAAGCCTTGGCGAAATCAAAAACGTAATCAACTCAGCAGGTCTTTCTCCAGCAATGGCAAAACCAGAACAGTTAATCCGTGTAAATGCACTTGGAACTGTATATGTAAATGAAGAATTCTCTAAACTTATGAATCCAGGTGGTGTAATCGTAGATGTATCTTCAAACTCAGCATATATCCTTCCATCTCTTGTAGTAAATAAAAAAGTATTTGCTCTTGCAGATAAGGATGAAGAATTATTCGTAAAGAAAATCCTCGGACTTCCAAATATGTTAAAGGGCTACCAGGCATCAGGACTTGCTTATGGTCTTTCTAAGAAATTCGTTATCTGGTATGCAGCAAAATCTGCGCAGGACCTTGGAGCAAAAGGAATCCGTGTATGCTCACTTAGCCCAGGACTTATCGCCACAGATATGGGTAACTTAGAAGCAGAAGAGGGTGGAGCTCTTATCAAAACAACTGCTGAGAGACGTATGGGTAGACCAGAAGAACTTGGTTTCGCGATTGCAACTGTAGCAGACGAAAGAAACGGTTACTTAGCAGGCGTTGACGTATTAGTTGACGGCGGCAGTGTAACAGGAAAAGAATTTGTGAAATAAACAGAGTTCTAGAAAAATAAAAACAGCCCACGAAAAAGTGGGCTGTTTTATTATTCTTCTACGATTTCTGCATCTACTGCATTTTTCTGAACAGATTCGATACCATTCTGGCAACTTGCCATTGTAGTATATCCTTCGCTTGTAGCGATAACCTGTCCGTTAGTAGCTTTCAAACGGAATCTGAATTCGCCAGCTTTGTCAGCATAGATTTCAAATTTAGGATTCTTTGCTGTTTCATAGCCTTCTACGGTCTGGTCTTCAATGTTTGCAACTGGTGCATTTTTCTGAACACTTGCGATACCGTTTCTGCAAGCATCTTCTGAGCTATATACTTCAGAAGTAGCGATAACCTGTCCATTACCAGCTTTTAAATCGAATTTAATTCCTGTGTTTGTCTGTTTAATTACAAATTTTCCCATGGGAATACTCCTCCTTCGTGTGATGTTAATAAGATTTTACAACATTATGCTAAGAAATTCAAGTTTAACACTAGATTAGTCAGGATTTAAAATTTTTTGTATTTATCGACAGAAATGTATTGAAAATAAAAAAAATGGTGCTATAATAAACGATGTAACACGGTTTTAAAAACTACATAAAGGAGTGATAAAAACAATGTACAATTTTGACATTTACACAGATTCTTCTTGTGATTTATCAAAAGAGATGATTGATAACTATAATTTAAAAGTAATGCAGCTTGAGGTTACCATTGATGATAACCCACCTGTTTTAAATTGTGATATTGAGCCAAAGGAGTTATATGATAAGCTTCGTGACGGAGCTATGGCAAAGACAAACGCAGTTACACCAGGCTTCTTCGAAGAAAATATGAGAGAAAGTTTGGAGACGGGAAAAGATATTTTATATATCGGTTTTACTTCTGCACTTTCTGTTACCTATAATAATGGAGCGATGATTATTGGAGAGTTACAGGAAGAATTCCCAAATAGAAAAATCATGCACATCGATTCCCTTTGTGCGTCAGTAGGGCAGGGGCTTTTGGTACATTACGCGGCATTAAAGAGAGCAGAAGGACTTAGTATGGAAGAAATTTTCCAAAATGTGATGGAGATGAAAGATAAGATTCATCATCAGGTAACAGTGGATGATTTATTTTTCTTGAAGCGTGGTGGACGTGTCAGTGCTACTACAGCGGTTGCAGGTTCTGTTTTAAACATCAAACCTATGATTGAGGTATCTGCGGAAGGTAAATTGGACACGACTGGAAAAGTCCGTGGTAGAAAGTCTGCTATGAAGGAACTGGTTGCAAAGATGAAAGCAACAGCGGATTTGGATACATTGAATCAGGTATTTATTTCTCATGGTGACTGCTTAGAAGATGCGGAACGAGTAAGAGATATGATATTAGAAGCATTTCCAAATGCACAGGTTAATATCAGTTATGTAGGTGCAGTTATCGGTGCTCATACAGGTCCAGGTGTTATCGCATTGTGTTATTTGGGCAATACCATTAAAGGAAGCAAGTAAAAAACGTAATATTTTTGTAACATTTTCCAATTGCACTTGTATACAAGTGTATGGTATAGTAATTTACGGTGCTTGGGGAAGTTACAAAAATGGGGGAAAACAATGGAAAACAAATACACATTATCTGTGCTTTTTGTAAACTATGAAGATTTTTGGTCAAAGGTAGTATATTACGTATTAGGCAAAGGTTATAGCCATGCATCTATCGGAGTGGATGAGAACGAAGAAGTATACTACAGCTTCAATTTCAAAGGGTTCCGTAGAGAGAAACCTAGAAAACATGAGGATATCGTTTCAAAGAGCATTTGCTATAAATTAAGCGTTTCCAAAGAAGAATATGATAAAGTCGTTCAGATGATTGAGGAATTCCAGAGCAGACGTTTCGAATGGAAGTACAATCTGGTGGGATTGCTTTTATCCAGAATTCATATCAAACATCAGAAGAAGGATCATTATTTCTGTTCTGAGTTCGTAGCAGAGATGCTTGAAAAAGCAAAAGTAGCAAGATTTGAGAAAAATGCTGCTCACTATTTGCCAAATCGTTTAGAGCAGGAAATTCAGAAACTTAAGAATCTTGAACAAATTATATTGAACCCAATACAGGGAAGCTGTTATTAAACAGCTTCTTTTTTTATAAATATTTTTACATTTAACAAAACTTTAACATTTAAAAAACATTTCAAAAATATCTCCTTTGTAATATAACCATGTCGACGGGAACAAAATAAAACAAACAAAAAATAATATTTAAAATAAAGGAGATTAAAATTATGTCAACATTTGAAAAGATTGAAAACGCAGTAGTAGAAGGATACAAAAAAATCGAAGATGGTGTAGTAGATGGCTACAAGAAAATTGAAGACGGCGTTGTAGAAGGATTTGAAAAAATCACAGAAGGTGCTGTTGAAGGTTTCAAAAAAGTAGATAATGGAAACATCGAAAAAATGGCTGATGCTGTTACAGGTGCTTACCAGAAAGTAGAAGATACAGTAGTTGGTGGATTCAATAAAATGGCTGATGGTTTCGTAGAGAAACACCTTATGAAAGAAGGCGAAACATTAGAAGAAGCAAAGGCTCGTATCGCAGCAGAACAGGCTGAAAGAACTGAAAAAGCAAAAGTTGCAACACCAAACGTAGAAGTTAAGAAATACGATCATGAAGCTGCTATGAAAGCTCAGAAAGAAATGATTGAAAAAAGCATCGAAGCTAGCAAAAACGCTGGAAAGAGATAAGAACTAGTAATTGTGAATGAAGCACCTCGACATTCGTCTGAGGTGCTTTTTTTGAAAGGTAATAGATATATGAAAACAAAAGTGACATTTCGTAATAAGAATGGAGTAAAGGAACGAGAAATTGACTATATTCCAATTCGATTTATTCTCGCAATCCTGCTTATAGTATTGGAGACAGTTGCAGTTATTGGAATTACCTTGTGGTGTGGAGCGAATATTCCGTATTTTTATTTGTTGATGTGGGGAACCGAGATTTTCTGCGTGCTTCGCATCATCAACTCGAAAGAAAATCCGGATTATAAGATTCCATGGCTCGTCTTTGTCCTGGTGGTGCCAGTGGCAGGATTCATGATTTATTTCATGTTTTACAATCGTATGCTGACGAAGAAGCAGGTGAAAAGAAATAAACTGATTCAGGAACAGCATTTGAAAAAAGATGATAGTGCTTTGCTTGACAAGATGAAAGCAGAGAACAAATATGCATATCAGCAGGCTCAGCTCCTTTGCAAAATGTCAGACACCCATGTATATCAGAATACCACATCTCAATATTACGATATGGGGGAGAAACTGTTTCCAGCAATGTTGGAGGATTTGAAAAAAGCCGAAAAGTTTATCTTCATGGAATACTTTATCATCGAAGAAGGACATTTCTGGAATAGTATCTTGGAAGTGTTGAAGGAAAAGGCCGCAAAGGGTGTAGAAGTACGTGTATTATATGATGACATTGGTTGTATGATGACTTTGCCAGGTGATTATTACAAAACATTGCAGAGTTATGGTATCAAAGCAGTTTGTTTCTCACGATTGAAAGGTCAGGCAAATAACGAATTCAATAACCGCAGTCATAGAAAAATCACAGTTATTGACGGAAAAGTAGGATACACAGGCGGCGTAAACATTGCCGACGAATACATCAACGAGAAGAGATTGTTCGGACAGTGGAAGGATGTAGGAATTCGCCTGGAAGGGGAAGCAGTAAATCAGCTTACGTCTATTTTCCTTTCGGACTATGAGCTGAATGTAAAAACACCAGTAGCAGAGTTCGCAACCTACTTGCTCAACAAACATTCTATGCTAAATGATGGTTATGTAATTCCATTTTGCGATGGTCCAGAGCCAGCCTTTCGTCATAGAGTAACGCAAACTATGCTTATGAATATGCTGAATCAGGCTCAGGATTATGTGTATATGATGAGCCCATATTTGATCATTGATGATGAGATGTGTCAGGCAATCGAAAATGCAGCGATGCGTGGGGTGGACGTGAGAATTGTCGTTCCACATATTCCAGATAAGCAGATTGTATTTTGGATGACACGAAGCTATTACAAACGCTTCATGGAAGCTGGCGTAAAAATGTATGAATACGAGCCAGGCTTCGTTCATGCAAAAGTATACTTGTCAGATGACCAATACGGAATCGTAGGAACCAGTAACTTAGATTATAGAAGTTTGGTACATAACTTCGAGAATAACATATGGCTGTATCAGCATGAAGTATTATCACAGATCAAAGATGATTTGAAGAACACAATGAATATTTATATTGCAGTAGATGAGAATACAGTCAAAGACAATTTGGTTCAACATTTGATTCGAGCATTGGTTAGAATTTTTGCACCATTGCTTTAACAAAATAGAAACATTGTCCAAACATTTCAAAAATAAGTTGCTGATAGTATAGCATCGTTAGTGATGAAAGGAATTGGACTATGAATAAGAATTATACAATATCAGTTTTACTTACAAAACAGGAAGATTGGATATCAAAAATTATATATTACATTACTGGTAGAGGCTTCACACACGCATCAATAGGATTTGATGAGAATGATGAGGTGTTTTACAGCTTCAATATCAAAGGCTTTCGTAGAGAACTGCCAAAGAAACACAAAGATGCAATTACTCAAAGCCTTTGCTTTAAACTCAATGTTTCTCAGGAAGAGTATGAAAAAGTAGTGGATTTAATCTATGAATTTCAAGAAAAACGTAAGTCATGGAAGTATAGCACGATGGGCGTAGTCCTATGTTTGCTCCGTATTCCGCACAAAAGAAAGTGGCATTATTTTTGTTCTCAGTTTGTAGCAGAAATTTTAGAAAAAGCCAATATTGCTGAGGTTAGCAAGCATGCCTCTCTTTGTTTGCCAAATAATCTAGTGGATATTTTAAATAGTCGTAGAGCGATGGATGCCGTTGTACTAAATCCAATTTAACAAAACTTTAACATTTTTTTAGCAAATCAAAAACAACCAAACATTATGATGGCATCATCAGATAAAAAACACACCAAATCAAAAGGAGAACGTATAATGATAAATTTCTTAAAGAAAGCATTTAACGATATGAAAGAAAGTGCAAAAGCACAGCACGAAGTAAGCAAAGCAGAATTTGCAGCAGTAAAAGCTGAATCAAAAGCAAACTTCGAAGAAAACAGATTTCACAATTCTTTGGCTAGAGCAAAAGCTCAGGGAAAACAGAGCTGGGATGATGCACATATGTCTCCAGAGGAAAGAGCTGTAAAGACACAGGCAGAACGTGATGCAAAGCTTGCAGCAGCCAATGAAAGAATTGCAGCAGCAAACGAAAGATACGAGGAAGCACGTAAATAAGAATTACATAGAACGAGATAAGGACATTTCTTTAGGAAAGCCTAAGAGATGTCCTTATTTTAAATATATACAAGAAGAGTCAAAAGGGGGACTTACCATGAACAGAGAAGAAATGAACTTACAGATTGAAAAGATTCGTAAGCAGTATGCAGAAAAGGATGAAGCAGAAAAAGGATTCGATGCACTTCGCGAGCTTGACAAAGAAGTAAAACGTCCTGCAAAAGTTTTTGCTTACACATTCGGAACAGCAGGTGCGTTAATTATGGGTACTGGCATGAGTCTTGCAATGGACGCATTTGGACCAAAGAAGAGAGTTCCAGGTGTGCTCATCGGAACCATTGGTTTAGCAATGATGTGTGCAAACTATCCAATGTACCAGAAAATGCTGGATGAGCGTAAAAAAGAGTATGCACAAGAAATCTTGGATCTTACAGATAACATGATTTTTGAAGAAGAATAAGTATTTACATATCAATAAGGAGAAACCAATGAACGCAATTGAAATCAGAAATTTATCAAAAAGCTTTCGTGGCTTATATGCGGTTGATAATCTGAACATGACAGTTCCAGTGGGAGCTATCTACGGATTTATCGGCGAAAACGGAAGTGGAAAATCCACCACAGAAAAGCTTATCTGTGGTCATCTCGTTGCAGACGGCGGCGAAATCAAACTCTTTGGAAAAGATTACACCGATCCAGGGGTACGTGTAAGAGTTGGTGCATTAATCGAAAACACTGGATGTTTCCCAGGCTCTAGTGTGTGGGACAACCTGATGATGCAGGCGATTAACCTTGGACTCAAAAATCCAGATGAAGAAATTCGTCGTGTATTACATACAGTACGTATGATCGAACATTCAAAACTCAAATTCAAAAAATGTTCTTTAGGTATGAAACAGCGTATCGGTATTGCTATGGCACTGCTCGGAAATCCAGCACTTTTAATTCTTGATGAACCAATCAACGGATTGGATACCGACGGTATGCGAATTATGAGAGAAATTCTTGTAGATATCACACAGAATTATAACTGTACAGTACTCATTTCTTCTCATATCCTTGGAGAATTAGAAAAAATCGCAACGCATTACGGTATTATCCGTCAGGGAAAAATGATTATGGAAATTTCTGCAAAAGAAATGGATAGCAGAGCTCGTGTTTTTGCCTCTATCAAAACCAAAGATATGAAGGGTGCAAAAGCGGTGTTGAAGGATAAATATGCACAGGTAAAAGAAGAGGAAGAATATCTTCGTGTATATGATGTCAACGATACAGAAGAAATCGTGGAATATTTATTGAAACATGGACATGTAGTCAGCGAAATCAAGAAGAACAAGATTGGCTTGGAAGAATACTACATTGAATTGATGTCACAGAAGGAGGAAGCGTAAGATGGGAAATACACAGGAATTAAAATTTGAATCACCTAGCTTCTTTCAGAGATTAAGAGGCATGCTTGGTGTGGATTTCTATCGTTTATTCCACACACCAATGTTTTATATTTTCCTTGCGATTGCAGCACTGATTCCAGCACTCATCCAGGGAACAAGCGGCATGGAAAATCCACAGACAGGAGAAATCGCAGCTAGTTTATACTCGAACGGATGGAATATTATTGCAGCAGACACACCACTTTATGTAGTTTCTCAGATTGGTGAGTATGCAAACATGAACATGGTTTACATCTTCGGTGGTATTATGGTGTCTATCTTTATCGGACACGATTATAGAAGTGGCTATGTAAAACAGCTTTTCACCACTCATGCGAAAAAACAGGATTATATGATGTCAAAGACTATCAGCTGTGCGTTTGCCATGGCTTGTATGTGTATTACATACCTGATCGGTGGTGTTGGTGCAGGTTTATTAACAGGTGCCGAGTTTAAAGGAGATACAGTATCTATCATTTGTGCCATCGTTGGAAAAATCATTATGAGTTTTGGTTGGGCAAGCCTTTATACTTTCCTGAATGTTATTTTTAGAAGATATTTTGGTATTTCCATTGCATCTTCCTTCTTCTTTGGAACAGGTATCCTAATCATTGGTGCAGCTGCTATTCTTGGAAATAATTCTATCTTGAATATTTTCCTGTATGGAGCATCCGTTTATGCGTGCTTAAGCAGTACGTTTGTAACTGTATTGGTATGTCTTGCATGCTCCCTTGCATGGACAGTGATTTACAATGTACTTGGTACACGAATCCTTTCTAAGAGCGATGTATATTAATAAGGAGGCGGTCGAAATGAATGCAATCGAAATTAGAAATCTAACCAAAAATTTCAAAGAAAAACAGGCCCTTTGTGGCTTAAATATGACCGTTCCTGTAGGTGCAATCTACGGTTTTATCGGTGAAAACGGCAGTGGCAAATCTACTACAGAAAAGCTGATTTGTGGGCTCCTGGCTCCAAGTGGCGGAGATATCAAACTCTTTGGCAGAGCACATACCGATGCAGATGTCAGAGCAAAGGTAGGATGCTTAATCGAAGCTCCGGGCTGTTATCCAAACTACAGTGTTTGGAACAACATGATGCTTCAGGCTGCGAATTTGGGAATCAAGAACGCAGAAGAAGAGGTAGCAAAAGTTCTTAAAATCGTAAGAATGGAAGGTGCTGCTTCTAATAAATTCAAAAACTGTTCTCTTGGTATGAAGCAGAGAATCGGTATTGCGATGGCACTCTTAGGCAATCCAAATCTTTTGGTATTGGACGAGCCAATCAATGGTTTGGATGCTGACGGTATGCGAATCATGAGAGAAGTCCTTGTGGATATCACAAAGAATTATCAGTGTACCGTTGTGATTTCTTCTCATATCTTAGGCGAATTGGAAAAAATCGCTACTCATTACGGTATCGTTCGTGGTGGAAAGATGATCAAAGAAATGACAGCAGAGGAATTAGATGCAAGCTGTCGTACCTATATTGCGCTTCAGGCAAAAGAAATGAGTAGAGCTAAAGCTTTACTTGCTTGTAAATACAACCGTGTAGAAGAAGACGAAGCTGGATATATCCGTGTGTATGATATGACAGCACCAGAAGATATCGTTACTTATTTGTATGAAAACGGTATTTTAATCAGCGAAATCAAGACAGACAAGATTGGTTTGGAAGAATACTATATCGACCTGATGAAAGAAAAGGAGGGCAGATAATATGGAAATCAAATTTGAACATCAGAGCTTTTTCAAGCGATTAAAAAGCATGTTAGTAGTGGATTTTCGTAGAATGTTCACCATGCCTTTACTTTACATTATGGCGGGAACCTGTTTGGTGATTCCAGTTTTGGTACTCGTAATGACCACCATGTTTGATGGCAGCACTTCCGTGAATCCACAGACAGGTGTAGAAACCACCATTGAAGGATTTGATAATACCTGGCAGGGCATTGCAGCATTGAGCGGTGCGCCTATGTCTATGGACTTAACCAGTATGTGCAATATCAACTTAGTTTTCTTTATGATAGCAGTGCTCATTTGTATCTTTGTGGCAGCAGATTTTAGAAGTGGATATTCTAAAATTTTATTTACTGTTCGTGCGAAAAGAGCGGACTATGTATTTTCTAAAGCAGTCGTTAGCTTTGTAGGAAGTATGATTATGCTTTGGGCATATTTCATCGGAACTGTTCTCGGTGGTGCTATCTCAGGTTTATCCTTTGATTTGGGAACT
>JAFUPI010000006.1 GCA_017481285.1 Agathobacter sp.
ACAGACAGAATAAATCATAAAAGCAAGCAGAGGGCTTCTTAGAAATAAAGCGTTTTTCTTAACTGAGAGAAAATGCACGCAAAATACAGAGACATATATATTTCGAAATATAAAAATAAGGGCGTCGACAAATTTATATTTTGCGACAGCCCTTATAATTACATTTTTAATTTCCATCACTATAGTCATTGCAAGGAGCTTGGCTCCAGGTGATAGTTTCCCCATCTGTACTTGCGATAACCGTTCCCTGTACATCACTTCGAAATACATCTATTTGCATGTTTTCCAGTAACTGCACCACTTCCTTATGTGGATGCCCATATTCATTATCCTTCCCACAGCTAATCACTGCATACTCCGGTGTGGTCGCCTCTAAAAAATGCTCCGAGGTTGAGCTTGCAGAACCATGATGTCCTACGGAAAGCACTTCACAGTCTAAGTCTATTCCAGAAGCAAGCATTGCTCTTTCGCTGTAATAATCTGCATCTCCAGTGAAAATAAAATCACTTTCTCCATAACTCAACTTAATCGCCACGGAATTCGAATTGTAATCATCTACAATTTCCGCTGGTGCCAAAATCGTTATTTCCGCCTCCCCAAATGCATATTTTGTTCCAACAGGCGGATGCCCCACCGCAAGGCTTTCTTTATCTACAGCATTCTGGAATGACGTATATAATTTGCTATCATGCACATAATCACTGCCGATTACCTGCTTTACATCAAAAGCATACAAGCATCCAATCAGTCCACTGACATGGTCTGCATCATAATGACTGCTAATCAAATAATCAATCTCCGTAATTCCCTGCTCCTGCAAATATGCCACCACAAAGCTGGAAGTATCACGACCACCGCCATCGTAGATGAGAACCTCATCTCCCAGTTCCACCAGAACACTCAATCCTTGTCCCACATCTAGAAAATGCACCTGCATATTCTCTGTATCTATGTTCTCTGACGGCTGACTTCCTTCATTATCTGCCGAGTGTCCAGTATTTTCTTTCTCATTTTCAGGCTCTGTCTCTATAAGAACTGCCCAAAAAACATTCAGCAGGAATACCAGGACTCCTGCTGCAATATAGATACCAAAATTTCTCTTTTTCTTTTTATAAAAACTCATATGTTGCCTTCACGTCCTCTTTATATTCTGGCGAACAGTTCGTATGTACATACCAGGTATCCATACCTACACCCTGTGCTCCCAAAATATCACAGGTTTGGTCATTTCCCAGAAACAGACATTCCTTCACGTCCAAACCTTCTTTCTCTATCAACAGCTTGAAAAAATTAGGGTTCGGTTTCTTCATTCCATGATCCGAAGAAATATAAATCTCGTCAAAATATTTCACAATATCCAGCATTTCCATCTCATGATAGGTGAAACTGCGCTGTGCATTGGATAAAAGATATACCTTTTTCCCATTCTCCTTCAACTTCTGCAAAATCGGCAAACTCCATTCATACAAACGAAGATGATAGGTCGAAGTATCACGGAAGAAGCGGCAAGTCTCCAAAACAAGTGCCTCATTTGCTTCTACTCCTCGATCGGCAAAAAGCTTGTCAAAGACCTTTTCCACCTGGATTTCTTCTGCCTGTTTCAACTCTTCATCCACATATTTGTGATATCCACGACGAATACCTCCAGCAAAATAAAAAGCACCGTGTTGACGATAAAATTTCGCCAAAGCCTTCCACAGTTTCTTCTCACCCTCTTCGGTGTGAATATCAACAAGTGTGCCGTAGAGGTCAAAGATATAATTTTCATATTTTAAATCAACTGATACCTGCATTTCCTACACCTCTGAATAATCTATCTAATCTCTTTTCGCAACACTTAACTCGATTCCCATTTCTCTGGCACGTTCTGCATAAACTCCATGTATCTCATGGACGGTTGCCAACACTTTTCGAGCATACTTTCCACCAAAACGAGTAGCAACTGTCTCCAATTCATACATAGGCTCCAGTGCCTGTCCATCACTCATCTTACCTCCCTTACAGGAAATAAAGGTTGGAATATTGCCCTTTATACACAACACATCAATCTCATTATATACATCTACGCCCCAAGCATCGTGAACGATACCATCCCAGTCAATCTTCACACTCTGCTCGCAGTCGTCTGATTTATTCTTCATCACCTGATAGGTATGCAATTCTAAAAGAGTCCCTCCTTTTAGCAGACACGCCTTCATATCATCGCTATCATAAAAAAAGGAAATTCTCATGCGTTCTGGATCTTCTATGTTTTCTTTACGCAGATTCGTCGCACGATATTTTCGGATTGCACCTACATCCTCTAACTTTTTCAAGTAACTCTTAAATTTTTCCAAATTATTTACTCGATTACTATCTACAACTGCATCTGCATACAGCGAATCTGTTTTAAACGTATTTCCTAACACACTGGAATAAATATTCCACATATCTTTATAGTCACAGAGCACATCCCATACTGCCTCCACTTTTTTCATAAAGATAGGATTATTCGTATCCAATTCCTCATTCAACTCTTTCTTTTTAATTACAGCTCCCCACATCTGAATGTATTTACTAAGATCTAATCGGACTTTCGCTTTATGAATCTCACCGTAGGCACTAATGGTTTTTGCTTCTTCTGGATTCAGCTCTTGCAACTGATCCTGTGTCACGTCATACTGGTGAATTGGAAGCTGATGCTCTCGTGCCAACATACCAAATGCTACGAGAATCAAGCCTTCGCCACCTGTGATATCAAAAAACACCGTATTTCCCTGTGCTTTCTCATGCTTAACTTTATCCGAAATCTCAACTAATATTTCTTTCAAGTTATCTTCAGGAACCTCTACAAATTCTACTTCCTTTACACCGCAATGGTTCTTCAGGAAATTATCTGTCTGCTTTTGGTATTCATTTATTACTTCTTTGTAGCCAAAGAAAATCGTTTTATCCACCTTGAAATGCATGGCGGTGATGACATTTTCTATCGGCTCTGTATCTAAAAATTCGATATTTACGTACATAGACTACCTCTCAGAATTTAATTGGGAATTTTATTTAAACACCATTATAGGATTCTTTTATACATAATATGTATTTGGCTTAAATAAAATAATAATAATATCTGCCATCCAACCAATCCCAAATAATCCCCCTGTAAAGAAATAGAGAAATCCCATTCCCATTTTTTCCTCATAAAATTTATGAGCTCCAAATAGCCCTAAAAACAAACATAATACGAATGTTATTCCTTTATATTTGAGTTTCTTCTCAATTGTTGCAAGATTTTCTTCATGTAACTTTTTTAGCATCTCCTTTTGATTTTCCTTGTGACAAGAAACACAGTACTCATCGAATACCGGAATTATCTTTCCACACTCTGAACAAATTCTTCTATTTAAAATTTTCTTTTCCTCTGCAACCTTTGATTTATTTTTTCGTATATATGTTTTTACTTCCCCTAAGTCCGCACCACAACTTTCGCATTCCTCTTTGTATCCAGTATTTACTTTTCCACAATAAGCACATTTTCTTTTTACTATTGTAGGGATTTCTATATCCTCCATAGGAAATCCACAATGCACACACATCTTTGATTTGTCACTAACGCTATTTCCACATTCTGGACATTTGATTAAAGCCATGCTGTTCTCCTCTGTATCATTACATTTTCTCATAGTGTAAAACCCGAGCAAATCTATGATTCACTCGGGTTGTGAGTGGACTAGACGGGAGTCGAACCCGTGTCCGAAAACCAATTCCCTGTCCTTCTACGAGTGTAGTCGGTTCTTTGACATTTCCTCCACCGCCCGGGAACAGACACCCTGACGGCTTTAGTAGCTTCATGATACGCCCGCTGGCTCAAAGCTTTGCCAACGTCGTTTCCTACATAGTCGAAGCCTGGGTCCTAATGTGTAGGTGCACTAGGTCAGACTGCCGCAATTAAGCAGCGTAAGCTAAATTTTCTTCAGCGTTTATATTTAAGTTTGCCATTTAACGCATTGCATACGACTCGCTTCTCCAGCTGCATGATCCCCGTCGAAACCATTACTAGCCCAAGATATATATACAAGCTGGCGATTTTTCGCCAACAGTGTTTCACCATCACGTAAGAGCTTATGCTCTCATATTAACTTTGAAGTCTCTCTGTGCTTCTCGCTTCATATCTTTCTTCGCGATATCCTGACGTTTATCGTAAAGTTTCTTACCTTTGGCAAGAGCGATTTGCACTTTTACAAGGCCCTCTTTCAAGTATACTTCTACTGGTACAAGCGTGTACCCTTTTTCCGCAATCTTTCCAACCAACTTCTGAATCTCCTTTTTGTGAAGCAGAAGCTTCTTTGGGCGAAGCGGGTCCTTATTGAAAATATTTCCTTTTTCATAAGGGGTGACATGCATTCCATAGATGTACACCTGCCCGTCCTTTTCAATGCGGACAAATGATTCTTTGATACTGCATTTTCCCATACGAATGGATTTTACTTCGGTACCATGAAGGGCGATGCCGGCTTCATAAATCTCTTCTAAGAAATACTCATGGTAAACCTTTTTGTTATTGGCGATAAGTTTCTTGGCACCTTTTTCCATGTGGCATCCTCCTTTCATAATTTAACGTGCGTGGCTAGCTTTCCTAGCCACATACGATAATAAACGATTTTCACTAAAATTGCAACTAAACTTGTGGTTTACATTTTCGGACATGGGTTCGACTCCCGTCTAGTCCACTAATCCTCCACCAGTGAAAAGTCCACAGTTCTGGCAATTCGATCGGTTCCTTCCACACGAACACGTACCTTTTGCCCCAGTTTATAGGCTTTACCGCTGTTCTCACCTACCATCTCATAAGTAGATTCAATGTAGTGGTAATAGTCATCGTTTAATGCAGTGACACGTACCAATCCTTCTACTGTATTTGGCAATTCTACGAAAATGCCCCACTCCATCACACCAGAGATGACACCTTCGAATTCTTCGCCGATAAACTGCTCCATATACTGTACCTTTTTCAGTTTCACAGTCTCACGTTCGGCTTCCTCTGCACGACGTTCTGTCTCGCTGGAATGCTTTGCAACTTCGTTCAAAATCTTATCATAATGCTCAATTCGTTTATCATTCATGCGACCTCGCAGGTTTTCCTTGATAATTCTATGAATCTGCAGGTCTGGATAACGTCGAATTGGAGAAGTAAAGTGACAATAATACTTCGCTGCCAATCCGAAATGCCCTGTACAAAATGTAGTGTATTTTGCCTGCTTCATGGAACGAAGAGTCAGTCGACTAATAAGTGCCTCCTCTGGCGTTCCCTCAATTTTACCAAGCAATTTCTGCAATTCTTTCGGATGCAGTTCATCACTTCCCAAGTGAATATGATGTCCGAAATTGCTGATAAAAATATTCAGTTTCTTTATCTTTTCCTCATCTGGATTATCGTGGGTACGATACACAAATGGAAGTTCCTGCCAGAAATAATCGGATGCGACAGTTTCATTAGCAATGAGCATAAAATCCTCAATAATCTTGGTCGCCACATTTCTGTCATATGGTTTGATATCAATTGGCTTGCCTTCTGCATCCAAAATCACCTTGGTTTCCGGGAAATCAAAGTCGATAGAACCGCGTTTCATTCTCTTCTTACGAAGTATTGCCGCAAGCTCCTCCATCAACTCAAACATAGGAACCAAATCGCGATATTTCTCGATTTCTTCTTCATCCTTGTCTGCAAGAATCTTCTTCACGCTAGTGTAACTCATACGGGTGTCTACCTTGATAACGGTCTCAGCAATCGTATGGTCGATGACCTCGCCCTTTGGATTAATCGTCATAATGCAGCTAAGAGCCAGACGATTTTCTCCTGCGTTTAAAGAACAGATACCATTAGACAAAGCATGTGGAAGCATTGGAATCACACGGTCCACAAGATAAACAGAAGTACCACGTTTCAAGGCTTCTACGTCCAATGCACTCTTTTCCTGTACGTAATTGGTTACGTCTGCAATGTGCACGCCAAGGATATAGTTATCGCCATCCTTCGTAACAGAAACAGCATCATCCAAGTCCTTCGCATCTTCGCCATCGATAGTTACCATAACCACATCACGAAGATCCATACGGCCTGCCATATCCGCCTCGGACACTTCCTTCGCTACATTTTCTACCTGGTGCATAATCTTTTCAGAAAATTCCATTGGAAGCTCGTAAGCACGTACGATGGACAAAATATCCGTACCTGGATCATTCACATGACCTAAAATTTCTACAACTTTTCCTTCTGGACTCTTCCCAGGCTGGGCATACTTGGTGATTTCCACCACTACCTTATGCCCTTTGACTGCTCCTTTGGAACGCTCCAACGGAATAAAAATATCGGAGCCAAAACGAGGATTGTCTGGTACTGCAAAGCCAAAATTCTTACTCTGCTCATAGGTACAAACCACCTGCTTCATCCCACGTTCTAATACCTTTACAACGACGCCTTCTTTTCGACGACCTGTAGCAAATGGGGATACCACCACCTGCACCTTATCCATGTGAAGGGCGTCGCCAATTTTAGCCTCTGGAATAAAAATATCCTCTTCTTCACCCTCTACTGATACGAAACCGAATCCTTTTGGATGTGCCGTAAAGATTCCCACGATTTGGGATTCCTCGGCCTTGGTATATTTACCACGTTTGGAAAGAGATATTTTTCCTTCTGCCATCAGCTCTAACAGTATCTCTTCCAGCTGCGGTCTGTCTTCCTTTTTCACCCCCAACACGATAGCCAGTTCCTTAATTTTCATCGGAACATACATATCGTCGCAAATAAACTGATATACAATTTCTTTTCGTTTCTTAAAATCTTTTCCCATACATTCTCCTATATTCGCGAATAAGCTGACGCGAAAAAAATAAGGCTGTCATTATGACAGCCTCATTAGTTTTACCAAATTCCTAAGTTTAATACTACAGCTAATAAAAGGAATACACCAACACAAATCTTTGTGATTTTAACTAACATTCCTTCCATTGAACGTCCTTTATTTTTGCCCCAGTAAGTATCAGCAGCACCAGAAATAGCTCCAAGACCTGCCTGCTTACCTTCCTGCATCAAAATTACTACTGTAATTACAAGACTGACTATGATAAATACAATTGTTAATATTGTCTTTAAAATTTCCACGGTTTTACACCTCCTTGTATACTTCACAACTCATGAAAGTATATCATAAGAATTTAATATTTTCAAGTGTTTTATTTAATTAAGAGAGATTCTCCTGTCATCTCTACAGGCTGTTCAAGTCCCATAATTTCAAGTAATGTTGGAGCGATATCTGCAAGACATCCACCTTCACGGAGTTTCCAGTTTTCTTCGCCATTTACAAGGATGAATGGAACTGGATTTGTAGTATGTGCTGTGTGTGGTTTGCCTGTTTCGTAGTCTACCATCTTTTCTGCATTACCATGGTCCGCACAAATGAACATTACACCACCAACTTCTTTTACAGCTTCTACTGCATCACCAACAAGGCTGTCAACACGTTCTACTGCTGCTACTGCTGCTGGAATCACACCTGTATGACCTACCATATCTGGGTTTGCAAAGTTGATAACGATAACATCATACTTGTCAGATTTGATTGCTTCTACAAGGTCTACACCTACTTCTGGAGCACTCATTTCTGGTTTTAAATCGTAGGTTGCTACTTCTTTTGGTGAGTTTACAAGTAAACGAGCTTCGTCTACGTTTGGTTCTTCGATACCACCGTTAAAGAAGAATGTTACGTGTGCATATTTTTCTGTTTCAGCAAGACGTAACTGTTTCTTACCACATTTTGCAAGATATTCACCGAATGTATTTGTGATAGATTCCTTTTCAAATGCGATGATTTTGTTTGGAATGGTTTCATCGTAATCTTTGAAACATACATAAGTAAGTGGAAGGAATCCTGTTTTTCTTTCAAAGCCTGTAAAATTGTCATCACAGAATGCTCTTGTCATTTCACGAGCACGGTCTGGACGGAAGTTGTAGAAAATAACAGAGTCATTTGCTTTTACGATTGCACGTGGAGCGCCATTTTCTGTAATAACAGTAGGAAGTACAAATTCGTCTGTCACTCCATTATCGTAAGATTTCTGCATAGCTTCTACTGCACTTGTTTCCTGAACACCCTCGCCAGCTACTAATGCATTGTAAGCTTTTTCTACACGATCCCAGTTATTATCACGGTCCATTGCATAGTAACGTCCAGAAAGGGAAGCCACTTTACCTACACCGATTTCAGCCATCTTCGCTTCAATCTGTTCCACAAAACCTTTTGCAGAAGCAGGAGGTGTATCACGACCATCAAGGAACGCGTGAAGGTACACATTTTCAAAATCATTTCTCTTAGCCATTTCTAAGATACCATAGATATGTGTGATATGGCTGTGAACGCCACCATCAGAGAGAAGGCCCCAAAGGTGGAGGTCTGAATTGTGTTTCTTGCAGTTTTCGATTGCAGCAAGAAGGGCTTTATTATCAAAGAATGTACCATCATTAATTTCTTTTGTAATACGTGTAAGATCCTGATAAATAATACGACCTGCACCGATATTCATATGACCAACTTCTGAGTTACCCATCTGTCCATCTGGAAGACCTACTGCAAGGCCAGAAGCATTACCTTTTACAAAAGGACATTCCGCCATTAATTTATCCATAACTGGTGTATTTGCCATTGCAACAGCATTTCCTTCTGGATTTTCATTTAATCCATAACCATCAAGTACCATTAATACAACTGGTTTTTTGCTCATTATATTTTCCTCTTGTCTTTTATTTTGTATGTAAAAGCTATTTGTCTACTGTAGATTTCCTACAATATCAATTGCTCTTCCTTCTAAATCTCGATTTCCATTATAACTGCTATATTGTTTGCCTGATTGATAATAATCATCATTTTTCAAATGTTCATTGGCACCATTAGAAGTATTATATACAAATCCATTTTTGTCAATCACAATATTCTTTGAAATGTCTGCCATGAATTTATAAAAACGATCTGCTTCTTCACCTGATAGCATATATGTAATTAAATCCTGCTGCATACATGGAAGCATACGAAGGGCTAATTCTCCTTCGTCATCAATTTGCACCTGTGCAATCGTCGTATACAAAGTGCCTGTAGAGAACCAGAAATTTCCCAAACTAAAGCAAACCGGCACACCATCTATATATTCAATCCCCTGCACACGATGTGGGTGTCCTCCAATTACAGCGTCTGCTCCCGCTTCTACAAAGCTTTTTGCCAGATTGTACTGAGAAGTATTGTATTTGTATGAGCCTTCTGTGCCCCAATGCACACTGGCAATCACATAATCGCTATTGTCCTTTGCTTCTGCAATCACCTGATTGAAGATGGTTGGCTCCAAGGTTTTTAATACACCAGCCTCCGTTTCAGTCGCTTCTTTCGTAAATCGATAATACTTTTCAATCTCTGTTGCCGACACGAATGCAATTTTCTTTCCATTCGCTACATAATATTGAATCGTCTTCGCTTCCGCCAGATTTGCACCAGCACCCATGGTCTCAATTCCATATCCTTTCAGAGTTGCAATCGTATCCAAAAGACCAGATGCTTTGAAATCGTATACATGATTGTTTGCCAAATTCGCCAAATCAGCTCCAAATGCACTTAAAAAAGAAACATTCGCTGTTTTTGCACGAAATGTGTATGCTTTATTTTCTTGTCTTTCGCCGCCGTCACTAAATACAAATTCATTATTAATAACGGAAATATCTGCCGACTGTAATTCCTGTACCACTTCTTCCGAAATACAGTCATAAATACCATTGTTCTTTGTGCCTGCTACCTGCATAGTATACCAGTCATCTGCCAGATTAATATCCCCCGTCAAATCTATAGTAACCACATTTTCATCGGCACATTCCTGCCAATGCACATGTTCCAACTGATAGGTCGAAAATCCCAAATCTCTGCAATACATAAGCCAAAGTACATGCATGGAATTGTCTGTATAAGTATACCACAACTCCTCATCAATATATCCTTCATACAACCGATACGCGATATCCATTACCGCATCGTCTCCAAAGTTGTTACTTACCCAATGAAGAAAAGATTCATCTATCGGATACCCCTCATAAAATTCTTGGGGACTTTTTTCTAAAATTATATCAAAAGCTTTGGATAAGTCATTGATTACCACTTTTGCCTCTGGACGTCCCAAATTCAGCAATGGATTCTTCATCTCACCGCTCAATACAGAACCCCAGTTGACACCGCTATGTTGGAAAACACCAATACCTATTGCTACAATCAGTAATATCAACAGGCATATGTTTCCTATGCGTCTTTTGTTCATAGAAACTCCTCTACAGAAAAGAGAAGTTCCGAAGAACTCCCCTTTTCCAACATTTCTTTATAGGAATTAGTAGTTTACGATTTTACCAAAATCAGCCTTTAAGGAAGCACCACCAACAAGACCACCGTCGATGTCTGGTTTTCCAAAAAGTTCTGCTGCATTAGCACCATTTACAGAACCGCCGTACTGAATACGAACTGCTTCTGCTGTAGCTTCGTCATACATTTCTTTGATGCATTCACGAATTGCTGCACATACTTCCTGAGCCTGATCAGAAGTAGCTGTTTTACCAGTTCCGATAGCCCAGATTGGTTCGTAAGCGATAACTAAAGAAGCTACCTGTTCTGCTGTAACGCCATCTAAGTCAGATTTAATCTGAAGACGAATCCAGTCAAGAGTTACGCCCATTTCACGCTGTTCGAGTGATTCGCCACAGCAAAGGATTGGTGTAAGACCAGCTTCTAAAGCTTTCTTTACTTTTTTGTTTAAAAGTGCATCATCTTCTTTGAAGTAATCTCTTCTTTCAGAATGTCCGATGATAACATACTTAACACCTGCATCTACAAGCATTTCTGCTGAGATTTCGCCTGTGTAAGCACCTTTTTCTTCGAAGTACATGTTTTCAGCACCAACAGCTACGTTTGTGCCTTTAACAGCTTCTACTACTGGTACGATATCGATTGCAGGTACGCAGTATACTACGTCTACAGAATCAGATTCTACCAATGGTTTTAATTCTTCTACTAATTTTACAGCCTGGCTTGGAGTCATATTCATTTTCCAGTTGCCGGCTACGATTTTTCTTCTTGCCATGTTTTCTTTCCCCCTTTTTTATAAGGTAGTTCGGTTCACTAGGCTCTGTCTTCGCGTTCCGCTCGCCAATCGCCAAGTTCCTCCGAACAAAGTTCGCACTAAATTCAGGCATCGCTTACACTCGCCTTCATTAAGTGCTCTACTTTTATTTATTATCAGCAGCTACTACACCTGGGAGTTCTTTGCCTTCTAAGAATTCAAGAGAAGCTCCACCACCTGTAGAGATGTGAGACATCTTGTCGCCGTAACCCATCTGGTTAACAGCAGCAGCTGAGTCACCACCACCGATGATTGTTGTTGCATCTGTTTCAGCTAAAGCTTTAGCTACTGCAAGAGTACCAGCTGCAAGTGTTGGGTTTTCGAATACACCCATTGGTCCATTCCAAACAACTGTCTTAGCAGATGCTACTGCTTCTGCATAAAGAGCTGCTGTCTTAGGTCCGATATCGCAGCCTTCACGGTCTGCTGGCATATTATCAGCATCATATACTTCTGTTTCAACAGGAGCATCGATTGGGCTTGGGAATTCTTTGATAGTTACAGTATCCACTGGAAGTAATAATTTCTTGCCAAGTTTTTCTGCTTTTTCCATCATTTCTTTACAGTAATCTAATTTTTCGTCATCACAAAGTGATTTACCGATTTCATATCCCTGTGCTTTTAAGAATGTGTAAGCCATACCACCACCGATGATAAGTGTGTCACATTTTTCAAGAAGGTTGTTGATAACGTTAAGTTTGTCAGCAACTTTAGCACCACCAAGGATAGCTACGAAAGGTCTAACTGGGTTTTCTACAGCATTTCCAAGGAAGTCGATTTCTTTCTGCATTAAGTAACCAACTACATTTTCGCCACCTTTTTCTGTGATGAACTTTGTAACACCAGCTACAGAAGCGTGTGCTCTGTGTGATGAACCGAAAGCGTCACATACATATACGTCTGCTAAATCAGCTAATTCTTTCGAGAATTCTTCGCCGTTCTTTGTTTCTTCTTTGCCACGGAAACGTGTATTCTGAAGTAATACAACATCTCCTTCTTTCATAGCTTCTACAGCTTTTGTTGCTTCTTCGCCAGTTACGTTGTAATCAGATACGAATACAACTTCTTTGCCTAATTTTTCTGTAAGTCTCTTAGCAACTGGAGCTAAAGATTCTTTTTCATTAGGACCTTCTTTTACTTTACCAAGATGTGAGCAAAGAATAACCTTGCCGCCATCGTTTAATAATTTTTTGATTGTTGGAAGAGCTGCGTTGATACGTGTTTCATCTGTGATAACGCCTTCTTTTAAAGGTACGTTAAAGTCACAACGAACAAGAACTCTTTTTCCTTTTACGTTGATATCATCAACTGATTTTTTGTTTAATGACATAATTATGTCCTCCTAAGATAATTGATAAAAAACCCGACCCAAAACGGGTCGGGTCTAATTCACAAGTTAATTATGCTAACTCAGAGAAGTATTTGATTGTACGAACCATCTGAGATGTGTAGCTGTTTTCGTTGTCATACCAAGAAACAACCTGTACTTCGTATAAGCCATCGCCAACTTCTTTAACCATTGTCTGTGTAGCATCGAATAATGAACCATAT
>JAFUPI010000040.1 GCA_017481285.1 Agathobacter sp.
CCTTTTAAGCTGTTTGCTTCTGTGGAACCTACGATTTTGTAGATGAGTTCTTCATCAAATTCGCAGTCTAAGATTTTAACCTGACATCCGATGTTGATGGTTTCTAAGTCTACTTCTTCTTCATCTACGATTTCAGCATTCTTTAAGATTTTTTCAATTTCTTCAATACGAGCTTCGATGTCACGCTGTTCATCTTTTGCTGCGTCATATTCTGCATTTTCAGATAAGTCGCCCTGTTCACGAGCTTCTTTAATTTTCTGTGCTACTTCTTTACGTTTTACAACGATTAAATCATCTAATTCGTCTTCTAATTTCTTAAGACCTTCGCTGGTTAAAATGTTCTTTTTAGCTGTCATTTCTACCTTACCCCTTTTTGTATTCACGTTTCAAACGCACTTTCTAGGTGCTTGCAACTCATAGCATTATAGCCAATCGCATTCCTTATGTCAAGGAAAATCGCGGTTTTTAGCTGTTTTGTTCACATACCTTGTACAAAAGTGCTTCTAACTCATTGTATGTCTCTACTTCGTTTATCATTACACGAAGTTTCGCAGAATTTGGATAACCTGCGGTGTACCATGCACCATGCTTTCGGATTTCACGAATCCCCGTGTATTCCCCTTTAAATTCCAGCATCATGCGGGCGTGACGAAGCATCATCTCTGCTACTTCCTTAAACTCTGGTTTTGCCAAATGCTCACCCGTTTCAAAGTAATGAAGTACCTGGCGGAAAATCCATGGATTACCCTGAGCACCGCGCCCAATCATAAATCCATCACAGCCTGTCTGTTCCTGCATTGCAATAACATCCTCAGCTGTAAGCAAATCTCCATTTCCGATAACAGGAATCGAAACAGCTTCTTTTACCTGGCGGATAATATCCCAGTCCGCTTTCCCGGAATAATACTGCTCTCTGGTTCTGCCATGTACGGCGATTGCCGCGGCACCGCTGGCTTCCGCTATCTTCGCCATCTCCACCGCATTTACATGACTGTCATCAAAACCTTTACGGATTTTCACTGTAACAGGTTTCTTGATAGCTTTTGCTGTCTTTTCAATAATTTCACCTGCCAGCTTCGGATTTTTCATAAGAGCCGAACCCTCTCCATTATTTACAATTTTGGGAACTGGACAACCCATGTTGATATCGAGAATATCAAATGGTCTTTCCTCGATTTCGTGTGCAATATTAGAAATAATGTCCGGATCAGAGCCAAAAAGCTGTAGTGATACCGGCAACTCACGTTCATCAATCTTTAAAAGGTCAATGGTATTCCTGTTTTTGTACATAATTGCTTTGGCACTGACCATTTCCATACAGAGAAGTCCTGCTCCCTGCTCCTTGCATAACAAGCGAAATGGCAGGTCGGTTACGCCTGCCATAGGTGCCAATATTAAATTATTTGGTAATGTGACACTGCCGATTTGGAGTGGCTTTATCATTTTGTTCTCCTATTCTGCTTTTTATACACCAAATAAATACCTTTTAGTGTCAAATTCGCATCATATATATCAATCGCATCGGTACTTTCTGAAATGATACGACCTAAACCACCAGTCGCTACTACCTTTAGGTTCTCAAGTCCCGATTCTTCTTTTACTTTCTTAATCAAATATTCTGCCTGACCAATCTGTCCATACACAAGACCAGACTGCATACTGGTAATAGTATCATTTCCAATCACTTTTTCTGGTTTGGCGATTTCGATTTTTGGAAGCTTCGCTGCATCTTCCCAAAGTGCCTTTGCGGAAATCGCAATACCTGGTGCGGTGATGCCTCCTACAAATGTACCCGTTTCATCCACTAAGTCATATGTAGTAGCAGTGCCATAATCCATAACCAGAACTGGCCCACCATAAAGTTCATAAGCGGCTACTGCATCGACGATACGGTCTGCCCCCACCTGCTGTGGATTTGGCAACTGAATACGAAGCCCTGTCTTGATACCAGGTCCCACAATAATTGGTTTGATATCCAGATATTTAATCATTGCACTTGCTAAAGAGTGCATCACATCTGGAACGACCGAACAGATAATCGCATCTTCAATATCCGCTGGATTAATCTGGTTCTGATGTAATAAATTGAACAATACCATTCCATATTCATCCGATGTACGAGGGATTTTGGTTGTCATACGAAATGTTGCAATGATTTCGTCTTTCTGGAAAACCCCACCTGTCATATTTGTATTACCAACATCCAATGTTAAAATCATAGGATTATTCCTCCTCGTCTAAACCTTCTCCCAAGAAAACGATTCGATAATAGGTTTCTATCGACTCTAATAAGTCTCGTTTTACATTTTGATATTGCTTAATTTTTAGTACACTTCCGATTTCATCATAGAAGAAGTCAGTTTCTTCATAGGATGTACGGAATTCCAGATTTCCGTCCTCATCAAATACCAGCTCCAGCACACCGCCGACATCTTCGGTATAAAGAACACACATAATCTGAAGTTCTTCTTTGATAGCTTCTGGTAATCCTTTAAAATTATCATTTAAATAAAATTTCTTATTGTACGCATTTGACGCACAAAGTGTAATTTCCTGATTAGACATATCCATAGATTCCTCTCACAGAAACTTCGCCACTGGATACATATCTGACATCACCTTCTGTATCCACGATAAGTTCCCCTGTATTTGTAATTCCCTTGGCGATTCCGATATATTCACCCAAAGGGTCTAGTACTTTTACTGTTTCTTCTTTATTAACCAACACCTTTTCATAATCTTCTTTGAAAAGGGATAAATCTTTTGTTTGTAAAAACCGTTCATAATACACCGCAAACTGTTTCCAAACCTCAGTTATCAACATTTCCTTATCCATATCCCGTCCGTATTCCACGCATATGGAACTGGCTGTTTGAGAAATTTCATCTGGAAATGTTTTATTGTTTACGTTAATACCGATTCCTAGTACAACAAAGTCAATTTCTGTCCCATGTAATGCAAGTTCTGTTAAAATACCAGAAATTTTCTTTTTATTTATGACAATATCATTCGGCCATTTAATCATGGGCTCTATACGATTCTCATTGGTTGCAGCACTCTCATTACACACCTTTTGAATCGCTTTTTCCACTGCCATAGCGGCAACTAGTGTAAGCATAGAGGCTTTATCTGTCTCTATCTCTGGGCGTAACACCATCGACATATAAATGCCTGTGCCCCTTTCCGAGGACCAGCTGCGACCCCGACGGCCAATGCCAGCAATCTGAGCATCCGCGGTAATCAGTGTTCCATGTATTGCACCTTCTGTAGCAAGTTCCCTGGCCTTTTTATTTGTAGAATCGATACTTTCAAAGTGATAGCGTTTGGTTATCATATTAATCGGAAAGTGTTGCTTTCATGATCGCTTTGATGGAGTGCATGCGGTTTTCTGCCTCATCAAATACTACAGAACGTGGACCTTCGAATACTTCATTGGTTACTTCTAATTCAGATAAACCAAATTTCTTATATACTTCTTCACCCACACGTGTATTTCTATCATGATAAGCTGGTAAGCAATGCATAAAAATAGCAGTATCTTTTGCTTTTTCAAATGCCTTTTCGTTTACCTGATATGGAAGCAAATCATCAATACGCTCGCCCCATACTACCGCTGGTTCTCCCATGGATACCCATACGTCTGTGTAAATAACATCTGCATCTGTTGTTGCTTCGTCAATATCTTCTGTCAAAGTAATCGTAGCACCTGTTTCAGCCGCAATACCTTTTGCAAGCTCCACCAAATCTTTTTTAGGGAAATATCTCTTATTCGTACATGCCACGAAATTGATACCGAGCTTTGCACAAGTCAGCATAAGAGAATTACCCATATTAAAACGAGCATCTCCCATGTATACGAATTTAAGACCTTCTAATTTGCCAAACTTCTCGCGGATTGTCAGCATATCTGCAATCATCTGTGTTGGATGGAATTCATCGGTAAGTCCATTCCATACTGGAACACCTGCATATTTCGCCAACTCTTCTACCGTTTCCTGGGCAAAGCCACGATATTCGATACCATCATACATTCTGCCCAATACACGTGCAGTATCCGCTACACTTTCTTTTCCGCCAAACTGGGAAGATGCTGGATCTAAGTATGTTACATGCATTCCTAAATCATGTGCTGCAACTTCAAAAGAACATCTGGTTCTTGTACTGGTTTTCTCAAAAATAAGTACAATATTTTTTCCTACAAGGCTGTCATGCATAATACCCTGTTTCTTCTTTTCTTTCAATTCTGCTGCCAAATCAATTAAATATGTAATTTCTTCTGGAGTAAAATCTCTCAATGTTAAAAATGAACGTCCTTTTAAAGTCATATCTCTTCCTCCTATTTTTTGGGAATGATAGTATTTTACTCTATTTAGACCGCAAATACAATAAAAAATGGAAGGATACTATGGAAAATATTCTCCCAAAACCGCCTGAATCAAACGATTCTGTGCCTCTTCCTTCTCTTTTTGTGACAAACGCTTCCCGCTTCGTTTTTCAACAGAAACTTTTTTATCCTCCCGTGCACTCTCTGCCAACTCTTCCTCTATATCTTCTGTAACATAAGAAATATAATTCATTACCTCTTTGGTAATCTCCTCTACCTGTTTCTTCATCTGTATCAGCTTTTGTAAAAAAACAATCATGAGTATTCCCATTGCAAGCTGCATGAGAAATAACCACTCCAGACGAACCATCCTTCTTCTCCTTTTCCTATAATGAAGATTATATCCTCTTCATTATATCGATATTTTCAGAAAACGAAAAGTGGACGAGCTGTACTTTTCACCGCAAGTTTCTCTGTTTTTCGACCTCGAAAACTTTGTTGACATTTCCCTGTTTGAGTATAATATAATAAGTAATAATTCATCTGTCGAAGGAGAGGGTTTTTATGAAAAAAATCGTTATGACAGGCGGCGGTACGGCTGGCCACGTTACACCAAATATCGCACTTATGCCAGCATTAAAGGAAGCCGGCTACGACATTCACTATATTGGTTCCTATACTGGTATCGAAAAGGAGCTTATTGAAGCACAGAATATTCCGTATACCGGAATTGATTCTGGTAAGCTTCGCCGTTACTTTGATCCAAAGAACTTTTCGGACCCATTCCGTGTTATCAAGGGCTATGCACAAGCTTTGGGCCTCATGCACAAACTGAAACCAGATATCGTTTTCTCCAAAGGTGGATTTGTTTCCGTACCTGTTGTATTAGCAGCGAAAACCTGCGGTGTACCTGCTATTATTCACGAGTCCGATATCACACCAGGGCTTGCAAATCGCATTGCAATCAAAGGTGCGAAAAAAGTATGCTGCAACTTCCCTGAAACGTTAAAATATCTCCCTGCGGAAAAAGCCGTGTTAACAGGATCTCCAATCCGCCGAGAGCTTCTCAACGGAATTCCAGAAAATGCGTATGCGCTTTGCGGTTTTCCTACAGAAAAGAAACCTGTACTTCTTATTATCGGTGGCAGCCTTGGTTCGCGCGCTATCAATGAAGCGGTTCGTAAAGTCCTGCCAGAACTATTGAAGGATTTTCACATTATTCACTTATGTGGAAAAGGAAATCTCGATGATACACTGGTTGGCACCAAAGGTTATGCACAATTCGAATATGCCAGTGCAGAACTCACGGATATGTTAGCTCTTGCTGATTTGGCAATTTCCCGTGCTGGTGCAAACTCTATTTGCGAACTTTTAGCCTTACATAAACCAAATATTTTGATTCCATTATCTGCAGCAGCCAGTCGTGGTGATCAGATTTTAAATGCAAAATCATTTGAAAAGCAAGGCTTCTCCTATGTCATTCAGGAGGAGGACGTTACGGACGAAGTTCTTCTTTCTGCCGTTCGTGAAGTCTTCGCCAACCGACAGAACTATATCAACGCCATGTCGGAAAGCGGACAGATGGATTCCATCGGAACTATCTTAGAATTAATCGAAAAAGAATGTAAACAAAGATAAAATTAAGGGGCTGTTGCCAAGACGTTTTCTATGTCTATGGTGTACAGCCCCTTTCAATATTGTGCTAAATCATTATTCTACTTTTAAACTTTCTGTTAATGCTTTAATGGCATCTGCATCCCCTTCGCCTGCAGGACATTTCAACATTTGGGAATTGTCCATATCTGCATAACGTGGAATCAGATGTAAGTGGAAGTGGAAAATGGTCTGACCTGCAACCTCACCATTGTTCTGAAGAAGATTGTAGCCATCACAGCCCAACACTTTCGTTGCATGTTTGATTACCTTTTGTCCAACCTGAATAGCTCTTCCTAATACCTCTGGATCAATTTCATAAATATCCGCATAATGCTCTTTTGGAAGTACCAGTGCATGACCTTTGGTGGCTGGCGCATTATCCATAATTACACGAAATTCCTCATCTTCGTATATCGTATTGGTAGGAATATCTCCATTTGCAAGTAAGCAAAAAATACAATCGTCTTTTTTCATATTCGAATCCCTCTTTCCTTATTTTAGAATAAAAATACCTGGTCGAGCATACGCAAGGTTTTGAAATTGCCCTTTGCTGTCATCTCTCCGGTCATAAATGCACGCTGGAATGTCATTCTGCCATCTACAATTGACTGCATAACATCGATGGACATTTTCGCATATACATCAATATCTTCTTTCTTGCCATAATGCACTTCTAGCTTATCACTATCTACATAGATACACAGTGGATTTTTAAATCCTTCGATGGTAATCGAGTATGTCGCACAAAAATCATCCTGTGCAACAAAATGACTCTGCAGCTCTTTGATGAAAGGTTCTTTTTCTTCACTAGCAGCTTTTCCTAACATATCCTTAAACATAGAAGTAAGCTCTTCGATATCTTCCTTCTGCTGTTTTACATATGTATCATCTGATACATACTTGGAAAGCTGTTCACTTTCCTGTGGTGTCAGACTCATTTGCTGTGTACGAAGTACACTTCGTTTTACGGCATTATTACTGGTTGGAAGGCTCTTCATTTTCTGTGAAATCATACGATAAAGATTCTCCGCCTTCTTTTCAATAATCTCAGTATATTCGGTATTTACTTCAAAACTTACCAAATCTTCTACATAGCCATAAAGACCTGGACATGGCTGTCCTCCCAAAATATCCCATGCATTGGAAAGTGTCAGTTCCCCTTCTCTTTCGCCATAGGTTGTAGACATAACAATTGGCTGCATATAGAGCTGACTGATTTTTTCTTTGTCGCCATATAACCAGCATGCATCTAAAAACTGCTGCATATATCCACCAATACCTAACCACTCTACTGTCGTCGCGAGAATGATACCATCAGCATCCTTAAATGTCTGAGGAAGTGTTGCAATTTCGTTTTTATGCTCGTAAATATTATATCTTTCTACTTTTACACGAAGTTCCTTTAATACGTCTTCCATCTTACTCAAAACATATAAGGTTGGGTCATCCAACAGACCTCTTCCGCCATAATATACATTAATCTTCATTTTCTACCTCACGTATTTCTTTTGTCTTATATAAGTATATAAATTTTATCCGCCAAAATCAATCTCTTTCGTATTTCTCCGGTAGAAAATAATACTAATCAAAAATCCCATCAGAAAACCACCAATATGTCCCCAATTATCCACGTCTCCGGTTGAAACTCCATAATACAGACTGAGGATAATCATCATCACCATACCTTTTCCTGTGAGGGTTTCATACTTTCCCCTATGTAAAATCAGTATCCATGCCAACGCACCGATAATTCCAAAGATAGACCCCGATGCGCCTGCCGCCACAGCATATTCCCCACTATGCATCATCTCCAGATAAGAAAGTACACATCCTCCAATTCCTGCTGCAAAATATAACAACAGATATTTTACTTTTCCAAGTGCACGCTCCAATATCTGCCCTGCCGCGCCCAGCATTACCATATTATTCAGCAGATGGGAAAATCCAAAATGCATCAAAGTCGCCGTAAAAAATCTCCAGTATTCGCCTCGTTCTATAATATAAGGTGGATAAACAGCGCCATGCTCCATCATAAACACCGCACTCTCTGTCGTCCCCATAGATTCCAAAATAAAATATATAATTACATTAATAATAATCAGTGAAATCGTAAAATTCATTTTTGTTCCTTATCCATTTTCTAAATATGATAAGGCTTATTATACTACAAAAATCGATATTTCACATCAGCAAATCTTACAATATCACCTGGCGACAGCATTCTTTGTTCCTTATAATGAAGCATTTCGTCATTCACAAAGGTTCCATTTGTGGAGTTCATATCCTCGACATAATACTTTTGGTCAAAATATTCGAACCTGGCATGAAACTGACTAATGGTTTCCCTGTTAATAAATAATTTGACCCTAGAACTTTTCCCTAGAATACAACTTCCCTTTGCCAGTTCAAAATCCGGATAATCCAGCATCCCCTCATATATGAGTACGCCTCTTGCTTCCCCTGACGAAGCCGCAAGACAAATGGTGGGATGAATACTTCCTTCCACTTTTTCCTGATGTTCTTCTGGGTATACCACCATTGGAATCTGCTCCTTATTTTCTTTTTTGCTCCGAAGAATCTCTTTCGCCCGCTCCAGTAAACCCCAAATTTTCTTCTCTATCTCTCGAAATAGGTCCTCTTTCCCATCGCTTGATGCATCTACATATTCCATTATTTCTTCTTCCTCTGCAGTTGCTGGCATCTCTGAAAACGGCAGTGTTTCCTGTTTCGTTTTTTCTGTCACTCTGCTGCTCAAAACCGCCTGTTTTAAGTCTGCAATACTATATCCCTCCGACAATATCAAACTATAAATACCGTATGCCTGATGTACGCTATCTTTGTCTCCGTGGTTTAACTTCGTCAACAAATACTCCATTAAGTGCCGCAATTCATCCAGAAAATTGCCTTGCACATCTGGATACAAAATAAATGAGATTTCCTCCCCCGAATGATTTAAAAAAATAAGCTCCGGATCCAATACCAGACAACGACTATCCATTAAATTCCACTCTAACATTTCAAGCTGACTACAAATACGCAGAACTAATGTCTCAAAAAGTCCCTGATTTATCTCATGCACTTTACAATACGCATCCAGCGCCTGCCTTCCTGAAATGTTATACCAATACTGTCCCGTTCCATTCACATAACATTTTTCCATAGGAAGAATGCCCTGATAGGTCTTTCGTAACATTAATTTTTCATCCAATCCCGATTTCTCCACTGCAGGAATTTTCATATAACTTTTATTTACATCTCTTTCGTATGAGATCTCATGATGCATCATCTTCCATCTCCTTTCGTACCTCATCCAGCATTTGATAGCCATAAAATTCTTTGACAATATCCAACTCCTGTAATGCCTCACAAACCTCTCTCTGCTTACTTTCCTGCCAAAAATCAATGGCGATTTCTAGTGTTTGAAACAGCATAAATAAAATGATCGGAATATATATTGCCGCTTCTACTGTATAACTCCCCTTTAATCTTTTCTTTTTCATATTGTCTTTTCTCCTATTCGTATCATGCACTCAAGTCCATATGCTATGCCCAAAAAAGGGATAAAAGGAATACGATAATTTCCCTTTTTGCGAAATACGGTCAACAAAAGCAACGCGACGATTCCTGCGATGAAAAAAGCCAGCATTCCTACGGAAATCAATTGGGAAAGTGGTAAATAAATACCCATTACCAGCAAAACAATACCATCACCATATCCAATCGTTTCCTTTGTCAACCATGAAAAACAGATTGATAAAACCCCCGGCAAACAGGAAAAAAATACATCTAATATTATTCTCTCTTCGACAATACATATTACGATTCCTATCATACCGCCAAGAACGGAAAACCAGAGAGGGATTTCTTTCCATTTGAAATCCATGTATCCCTGTATCCCAAGCCAAACTCCTAATATTATCTCTTTCATAAGCCATAACAAAAACTACACGGCCGTCGTTCCCCGATATCTTCTATCTTTATCTTCTCTACCATTCTTTTAATCGCACTACATGCAATATCTTTATGATACAGAGAACCGTAATCCGTATAATAAACCCTTTCTTTTTTACTATCCTTCCACTCACACCTGGTACATTCGTAGTATTTTTGTCCATTCTCTCCACGTAGGTAAGGAATCCTGTCTATTGTAGTATCTTGCACAGATAAATTGATGGAACGACAGGACAAATTCACATGATATACCGTTCCATATGTGGTTACATAGACATAATCCCCCTCTTCTTCCATCGGTCTGTCGCCAACCCATTTTCGGAAGTAGTTCTGGCTGGATAATTTTATTTCACCAATTCCCAAACAGGAAAACGGTAACTTCACCACATATTCTGCGCGTAAAATAATTTCTTCGTCCCCAAACTCTGACTTCCACAATGCAATTCCCCATGCACCATGCTTTATGTTCTTCTCAATTAGCGAATTATCACCTAAAGCATATAGCAGATATGCCTCTGCCGATAAAAATAAGGCCTCTTCGGAATCAACAATACTACTCTCTACTGCTGTTTTTCGCCCCGCGTACAACAGTGCTTCGTCCACCTCACATTGAATCTCTAAAATTGTAAAAAACGATAGCATTGTCACCAAATATGCTGCAAGTAATGGTATCACAACCGCTGCTTCTAAGGTGTATGATCCCTTCCGGCAGATACAAAAGGATGCTCTTTGGATTTGTTTGGGTATTATATACGCACGTCTATGGGGAGAACGCGTTTTTTGTTCGGATTGAAAAAAGGTCCAAAGAGACATCCTTTTATACCTGCCTTTCAGTAATAACCATAGTTCGCGGTTGCGGAAACCGCATATTTCCATCGCTCTTCTGCATCAATCATGCGTAAAAATGGGAAAACTGGTTGATAGGAATACGAGATTTGGACACTTGCCTGCGTAAGAAGCAAATCCATTTGAAAAGATACATCTTGATAGGTTTTCCGTATCGTGGCTTCCTGTACACTCATTGTTCGCATTGCCAGCGTCTGCTCATTTTCAAGTAATAAAAGAACCCCTAAATAATTTTCGTAATTAAGCCCCCAGCTACTTTCCTTTGCCATTCCAAACCCGTTTGTGATTTCACTCATATTAAACAATTCGGAGGTCCAGGTTTCCTCACTCTTTAGCAACGCAATCCTTTTCCCTGCCAAAAGTGCCCGCACATCTAAAATACTTTCTGCCAGTGCCCAGGCCGTTAGGATTCCGATTTTTACCACTTCTAACAAAACTGGATTTAGCGAAGCACCAGCTATAAGAGTCGCCGCAGCCTCCGCCTGTGCCATCTTCTCAGGATTTGACAATAAATATAGGAAGTTTGCGGCTTCTCGAATGGTTAACAATCTTGTAGCTACCACCTTCAAATTTTCGATATCACTGGGTTTCTGTCCAATCAAATACTCTAATTCATAGGCCAAAGCCCTGCCCTCCTGAACATTTTGAAAACTCGACAAATATGTCAAAAGATACTGCTGTAGCAGAATCCTCTCCTGCCAGCCAATACTGGTATCCACATAGTTCTTTCCGGTCTTCAATGTCCGCTCTAGCAATCCATCGCTAAAATCCTGCTCTGCATTTGACAGCTTCTCTGTATCTTTTATTACCAGCTCCAAAATTCCAAGTTTCTGCCAGTTTTTTGCAGCCTCTAAAATGGCTTCCACATCTACTGCGGCCTCTTTTGTCGCGGTTGTTTCAAAAGAGTTTGTCCTACTTGGTACATCTGTATTTTCAATTTCTTTCAAAGCTGTTCCAATATCCGATAAATCCATTTGATTTGAATCCATAAGATGCTTTATAGCATCATACTGGCTATATAATTCCTTTGCAGTTTCATAAAGAAGGTTATCTCTCATATAACCAGCGACACTTCCAATAAAAACACGACCTTCGCCATCCGTAATAAGGGTATAACTTTTTGTTGCTATTTTTTCGGTATTTAACCGTAAAAAGTTTGTCCCTCTGCCAGTTCTACCATCGGCTGCCTTCTCCACTTGCTCACCCATCAGAGTTTCATTCGTCCCTAGCAAATGGTACTTTTCCCACAAACAGGTATTATAATTTGCAAATACAGACTCTAGTGCTGCCTTCGTCTGCAACTTGGCAAACCTTTGCAACTCTTGAAACCGCGTTCCTTCCAACATTGCAAAGAGAGCTGCGGTAATCAATAGAAGAGAAATTAAAGAGAAAATCGTAATGCTTCCTTTTTCTCTCTTCATTTTTATACTTCTCCTGCAGATTCTATAATTGTGTCAAAAATATCCATAACCAAATTAATCAGCTGTTCCTTAAAAATCAGCGTAATTGCAATCAATATTACTAGCAACAATAGCATCTCTACCACTGCTGCACCTTTTTGATTCTTTACTAATTTTTTATACATTGTATTCCATCTTCCTTTCTGTTTTTATAGTTGAAAGCCAATTAATGCAGGCATCATAACAATTCCCATTACAACCATCATCATAAGCATAAGCGGCATCATCATTTTCGTAGAAGCCTCTTCTCCCATTTTCTTTGCGTATAGAATCTTTTTTTCAAATGCGAGCCTGCTTTCTTCTTCCAAACGGATACAAATTCCTTGTGTTCCCTTTTCCAAATTTCCCAGTAAAATGCGCATCAGCTTATGATAACAGGATGCTGGAATTTCCTCTGTAAACTGGTGATATGCTACTCGTTCACTTTCTCCCTCTGCCAAACGACGATTCATACGAAGGATAGCCTCATAAACAGGACGTTCTTTTGTCATTTCGCGCTTTCTTTTGAAACTATACTGGGAAGCAATTCGATTCCAAGCTTGTCGCGTGGTCATTCCTGCACCCAGCAGAAGCGACAACTGACTTACAATATCTGGATAATCCTTCTCCATCTCCAAGAGCTTTTTCTTTTCCTCCTCGGCATGTCTCCTTGCTGATACCACCCAAAGTAGCACTAGTGCAAGAACTTCCAGCAGCAATATTTGTGGTGTAATATATTCCTTTTTTTCAGACCAGATTAGGGATATTCCATCCATCTCTGTTGGTAGTTGTATCTTTGTACTTCCCTCCTGCACCATTTGTTCCTCTATCCATGCTTCTATTTGCTGTAGTATCTGTTCTTCTTTCGATAATTCGGGAGCTTCGAGCAGGAAAGAAAAGGTATATATCTTTTCGTATGCACCACAGGTAAGCTCAACCTGTGCCTGTATGATATTTTCCCCTTCTTCTAGTTTCTCGATATAAACCTTACCTTCTGGGTCAATAAGTCCAAAGGGTTGAAAATTCCAATCCGCATCCACAATTCCGTCAAAATAAGATTCGTGCAAAGGTACTTCTGTTTTTACCTGACTAAAATCCCTGTCTATCAAAGCAATAGTATCCTTAAAATATGCTTCAGCTTCCTCCTTCGTCGGATTTGCTGGTAAAACTTCCAAGGAATATTCATAATCCTCTATGATTTCCTCAATATCCAGTTGCAACTGAAGGCTTTTTTCTTCCCCATTCAGTGCTTCTCGTTCGACTACACCATCTTTTAACATGTCGCTTTTTGTGACATCCGCAACCACCGACACCACCAATAGAACAAAAAAAGCTGCTATAATTTTTGTTTTATCTGCAAATTTCTTCTTCATAATTTTACCTTTAATATTCTCTGAGAAAGTAGGAGCGCAACCACATATCCAGCTAAGAAAATGGTCATACAAATTACACCGAACCAATTATGATACAAAACATCCATATAGTCCCATGCAGAAAATTGTAAAAATGCTAGTAATCCCAAAGGCATCACATTCATAACCTGCTGTTCCATTTTCTTTTCCGCCACCATCACTTCAATCTGCTGCTTCGCTTCCTGCTGCTCTGTCATCTGGCTCACTGTCACATCGATAATCCTCTTCCAATTGCTTCCGCTTCGCTTCCCAAATTCCAAGAGCTCTGCAAACTGAATAATATCTTCCAGTCTGCATCTGTAAGCAAATTCCAAAAAAAGCTTCTCTATGGGCATATTGTGGACAACTCTCTGATTCATTTCCTTTAATTCCAAATAAAATTCGGACGATGTACCATAAAGCAATCGAGTTTCTTTTTCTACTTCTTTCCATGCATTTTCCATAGACAATCCCGCCTGTAAAGAACTATTTAACACACCGATTCCATGTAAAAATTCTTCCTGAAGTTTTATTCGGGCAGCTTCTTGGCTTGCTCTTTTGGTCTGCCGAAATACCAGCATCCAAATAATCGGAAACAAAATACCCGCCCAAAAAGAACGATAAAATAACACCATAATTGCAGCGGTGATCCCCGCAGATTTGAAGAACACCATCCCTAGCTCCTTTACGGACATCTTCTACCTCCTCATCTTTACCTCTCCTACTTTTCGTAGTAAACCATCCTGATATTGATATAGTGGATTTAGCAGAATCTCGCCATCCTGCACGTCTACCACCTCTGCAATCTCCACTACTCTACGCCTGTGGTCTCTGCCTCTTTCCAGATGAATCATAATATCAATACCCATGGCAATCTGCTGTCGGATTGCCTGCAACGGAAGCTCATTTCCCATCAGTACCATCATCTCGAGACGACTAATCATATCCCTTATGGAATTTCCATGTCCGGTAGATAAACTTCCATCGTGCCCCGTATTCATCGCCTGCAACATATCAAGAGTTTCCTCACCTCTGCATTCGCCCACAATAATTCGGTCTGGTCGCATACGAAGAGCTGTATGAATCAGCTCACGGGCACTAATTTCATTTACCCCCTCCTGATTTCGATTTCGTGTTTCCAGACGAACCAAATTTGGCGTTTGCTGTAGCTGAAGTTCAGCAGAATCTTCAATTGTTATTACTCTTTCATTTGGTGGTATAAATGCGGATAACGCATTTAGAAATGTGGTTTTTCCAGAACTGGTTCCGCCAGAAATAAAAATGTTATATCTGGCAACCACAATTTGTTTTAGAAATTCGGCAACCTCTTGATTTAAGGTTCCGAAACTTATCAATGCCTGCATGTCAATGGGGTCTTTTCCAAACTTTCGTATGGAAATTGCCGAGCCATCAATTGCAATTGGCATAAGAACGATATTTACTCTAGATCCATCTTCCAATCGTGTATCTACGATGGGACTGGTTAAATTTACAACTCGATTATGCTTTCCCACAATCTGTTGCACAACATCCTGTAATTTCTCCTCGGATGCAAAATGATACGGATGTTCCCAAAACTGTCCATTTTTCTCATAGAAAATATGGTTTGGTCCATTAACCATAATTTCTGTAATCGTATCATCCTCCAAAAGCTCTTGCAAAACATCCAGCTTTCGTAAGGAATTGAATACTCTTTGCTCAACAAAAACTCTCTGCTGAATACTTAGGCAGTCCACATCCTTTTGGTGGGACATCTCTTTTGCGATTAACTCCTGGAGTTCCACATCTTCCAGCTCTCTGGAAAAATCCAATTGCTCCAGGACCTGACTACGAATCCTTTCACATAGTTGCTCCATGATTTTGCTTCCTTTCTGCTTCCTGTCGCAGCAGTTCGCCCAACGGACCCCAACTCCATTTTTCGACTAGCGTCATTCCGTTTATTTCATGATTGAAGGCAGACGGTATTTCTATTCTTCGCATTCTTTGCAGTAGTTCTTCTTTTCCCTGACGCGATATTTCAGCCTGGAAGCTCTCCTCTCTCCATGTACCTCCTGTATCCTTGCTACATAGCATATAAATCCTCTGACACTGCTGCATCAATTCCAGTTTTCCTAAAAAAACAGAACCAAAGTTAATGATGATTTTCTGATAACCAATCTCCTGCACCAGTAACCCTATCAAGGTTTCGTATAACTCTTGGGTTCCTTCTGCCAGACATTGATGATTTTGAACCGGGCATACATAATCCCACAAAGGCTCATGACGAATACATTCCAATATTCGGCTCTTGCTATAATTTCCTGTTGTCGCAGCGCTTAGCAAATCCTCTAGTCCCATAGTGGCCATCCCCTCCGCCACTATGCCTAAACCGCTGTAGCTTTGCAAATCTAGCACCATCACCTTTTGCTTTTCTCCCAGTGTCTTCCCCAGTAAAGCGACAAAAGGCATCTGATATACTTCCTGATTCAGAGAATATACACCGATGCATTCATATGCTGTTTCCTGAAGCTGTCCCTGTGTCATGGTTTGCTCTGCCAGCAGACGCTCTAATATTTCTGCAATTTTGTATACTTCCTGATATTTTTCGGTGTATGTTATTTTTTCTTCGACGGATTCTTTTGATTCCTCAATATTTTCTGTCAGATTTAAAAGTATCTGTCCTCTTTCTACAAATTTCGCCAGTTGGTCTGTGCTATACTCTCCAGTAATAATGACCGCATATTCTGCTGGATTTATAATTTGTAACGAATCCTGGCTCGTAAAAACATGCAGCTCATACTGGTGATTGTAATGATTCATAAAACAATTTACAAATCGTTCCTGATACTCCAGGTCCTTCATGCAAATTGCAAGTTTTGTTTTATTCATGCAACCTCCATTTTGCTTATTTGTTTACCGCGGAAACTTTGAACCGGATTATAGCAACCTCGGTGGAGGCTGTCTATAATTTTACAATTTTTTATCTAAAATTTGTGAATATACGACGAAATTCGAGGATACGTTTTTGTATAGAATTCCCATTTTTTGCTTATAATTTAAAAAAGGGAATTATTAGGAAAGAGGTGCATCTATGAAACTATTTAAACTTCAGCCTTCACAAGAAAATACCCCTTATATGATTTTGAAAGACGACATTGAAAAGACCGCATCAGAACTGAAAGCGGCCTATACGAATCTGCAACAGGTAACAGAACCAGAACTCATCGACTATTACATTTACCAAACCAAAGCGGTTCAAACCCGTTATCACTATTTACTTAATTGCGCAAAAAAATTAGAGGACTCTTATACCAAGAATCCTCTATGATAATCTTCCAAACAATTTTCATTTAAAGTTGTCCGCCCATAGGTCATACCTGCGTATACCTGCTGTGTATTTCGCATCAATGGTCCTGAAGTGTCTGTTTTCGCTGCCTCATAAAAGGATGCGTATAAGCGCTTCAGGATTTTTTCTGCTTCTTCCAAGCCATCCAAACGATTCTGGTAAATGGCTTTGGCCAGACAGTTTTTTGTATAAACATAAAGCTTATGCAAATCCTTTGCAATGTCAAATTTAAAATTCAAAGCACCGATTAACGTATCTATCGCACCCTGACTTTTTCGAATGGCGGTCTTATAATCCTCATAACAACCACCTTCATGAGCTTTTCTCGCCTCTTCCATGTAAGCGAAAACAATGTCATACATAATGACTATCATCTCGCCGTTATTACATTGGCTGAGTCTTCTCGTAAACTCCTGTTTCAAACTATTTTCCATAGCTTCCTCCAGCTATTACTGCAACATAGATAAAATCTGCTGTGGCAATTCATTTGCCTGTGAAAGAACAGAAATTGCAGCCTGATTTAAAATGTTCTGCTGTGTGTATTCTGTCATTTCTTCTGCCATATCTGTATCCAAAAGACCAGAGTAAGCAGCGGTAATATTTTCAACAGAAGAAGATAAACTCTTCTCTGCATATTCCAAACGATTCTGGAAAGCACCAATACGGGAACGAGTTGCAGAAACTTTTGCGATTGCATCATCTAAGGTCTGCATTGCGCGATCTGCACCATTTTCAACCGCTACATCCACGCAGTCTAAATAAAGTGTATACGCAGAAATTTCATCGATTCTTACATCCATGGTCTGGTACTCATTTGCACCAATCTGAATAGTCAAAGAACCAATATCGGTAACATCGATTTCAAAATTTCCATTTGCTGCATCAGCAGTTGGTTCATAATCTTCATCTAAAAGAAAATCAATAGAAAATCCATCGTTATCTGTAACAACAACACGATTTCCTGTACATTCTACAGTTGTGGTAGTTGTAAACCCAGATGCCTCTAACTGTGTAGGAATGGTAACTACTGCATCTACACCAGTTGTATCTACTTTATACACCTTTTCATCTGCTACATATTCACAATCTTCATGACTTGTAATTCCTGCAGCTACTGCAAGTTCTTCTGTTACAGAAACAGAAAGCTCTTCCTCATATCCATAGTAGTCAGAATGAATTAGCATCTGATTGCCTTCAATTTTAACACTGCAGCCAGCCTCTGTTGCAGCATTACGTACCGTTTCTAAATAAGCTTCTCTGCTCATTCCCTTTGTAATATTTGCATCCACGCCATTGATTGTAATACTGGCATCTTCCTGCGGAATTTCATAGTTCAAACTTACGGTTGCCTGTGTTGCCACAGATTCTACGTTAAGACTATATACTTTCGCATCTACAGAGTCAGAAACCTGATAACGACTGCCATTTTCCCCATACACACGTACATTAGATGAACCATCGAGTAATTTCTTGGTATTGTATTCTGTGTCAGCAGAAATACGGTCAACTTCTTTTACCAATTCGTCTACTTCATCCTGCATACTCTGTCTGTCATTGAAAGAATTGATGCCATTTGCTGCCTGAACAGATAGTTCACGCATTCTCTGCAAAATACTGCTTACTTCGTTTAAGGCACCATCCGCAATTTGAACAACAGAAATACCATCTGCCGCATTTGCTTCTGCCTGATCCAAAGCATCAATTTGTGCTTTCATCTTGTTGGAGATAGCCATTCCCGCAGGATTGTCACTTGCTCTATTTATTTTTAAACCACTGGATAATCTTTCGATAGACGCTGATAATCTTTCTTCGATTCCTAATAACTGATTGTTTGCAACTACAGCGGACATATTACGATTAATCTGCATAATATATTTCCCTTCATCCACTGCGCTTCCATGCGAATGTTTTGACTGCCATGTCTATTCTGCTTTGTATATCGTCTAAGTTTTCTTTTTTCTTAACCTCTATCTGCCATTTTCATTTAAGATTTTTCAGTTGGAAAAAGTATATAATTGCTTTTCAATGGAAAACGTATTATAATAGCGTGAGTAAGAAATATAAGGAGGTCATCCCATGGCAAAAGTTACAAAGGATACCATGATTGGCGAACTTCTTCAGATCAATGCTGACATTGCTCCACTTCTTTTAGGAATTGGTATGCACTGTCTCGGTTGTCCATCTGCTCAGATGGAAACTATCGCAGAAGCTGCTATGGTTCATGGAATCAATCCAGATGATTTAGTAGAAGATATTAATAACTTCTTAGAACACAACGCATAAAAAAGAGCTGTCCATAAGGACAGCTTTTTTTCATTTTAACCAATCGATTCCAGCATCTGCAACGCATTTCCCTTCACAAGAAGCTTTCCGTGCTCCTTCAAAAATGCTTCTTTTGCAGGGACATATTTTCTATGAATAGCATATTCGGATATCACATTACATACCTTGTTAAATTCTTCTGGTGTATGACTGCTTTTTTGTACTAATAAATACAAACGACTCTTTCGTTCATCTTTATACAAATCATTTTTTCCCTCATAGAATCCACCTAAAACCTGGGCCAATCGTTCCAACTGTTCAAGATTTTTAAATTCGAACAGTTTTGTCAAATTAGATATCACATCTAACTTCTCACCCTGAAGTTCAGGCAAAATGGAACTTTCGCCTGTAATTTCTTCTTCTTCCTCATCTGCTTCCGAAAATTTGGAAAAGCGGGTATCCAGTTCTTCCGGATATTCTACTTTGGTAATCTGCAGTATTATATTTTCACCTGATAAAGGAATCGCCTCTATCATAAGTGGTATGTCATCTGCCTCAAAGCCAAATTCATAATTTGCCTGCTCTATCATATCTCGAAATAGGCCTTTCGCCTTCTCTGAACCATAAGCAAGCTCGCTCAGCTTAATCTGTCTATCCGCCAAATCTTTTTTACTCAATGTACAGCGGATCTGGTTATCGTTTACTTTTTCAATTTTCATCTCATCACTTCCTTATCCTTGAAAATCGTTAGAAAACGTACACTTATTATAAACAACTCCCCACTTTCTGTAAAGATAATGCCTAATGAAATTTTTCTAAAAAATATTTTTTGAAAATTTTCTTGCATTGCCCAATTTTTTGTGATATATGTGTTTACACGAGATGCGTTGCTGTCACGAGGTGTATATGCGACAGGAACCAAATGATATTCTGTTTGGAAAATATGAAATCATTTCTACACTCGGTACGGGAAGTTTTGGTACCGTATATCTTTCCAAACATACAATTCTAGAGTGCTATCGTGCTATCAAAATCATCCCCAAAACGACTAGTATGACAGACTCTCTCATACATGAAGCACAGCTTCTAAAATCCCTACAACATCCCGGAATTCCATGTTTATATGACATCGAGGAAGATGAGAGCACTTATTATCTCATTGAGGAATACGTGGAAGGAGAATCTTTAGAACAATTCCTGCTTCATCAACCAAACATTTCCCAAAACACATTTTTAGATTTGAGTCTACAATTGTGCAATATTTTTCAGTATTTACATAACCTAAAACCGTCTCCAATTCTTTATTTAGATTTGAAACCGGAGCACATTATAGTATGTGGAATGCAGATAAAATTAATTGATTTTAACGTAGCAACATTTCTTTCCAATTTGGGAAATATCTCAACTCTTTTTGGGAACGAAGTTTTTAGTGCACCCGAGCTAGCCTTGGGAAAACTAAATCTTCAATCGGACATTTACAGCATCGGAAAAATTTTACAAAATCTTTCCACTCATGTAGATGTGCCTATTTCTCCCAATATTCACAAAATTTTACAAAAGGCTACCGCTGAGAATCCAAATCATCGTCTTGAAACGGTGGATGATTTGATTTTAGCAATGGAACAAGAAAAAATTACATTCAAGCAAACGCATTCTCGTAAAAAAATAGCAATCGTTGGAAGCCATGCGGGTTGTGGCTCCACTCATATCGCGTTTTCTTTGGTTTCCACCTTAAATTATATGGGATATCAAAGTATTTATTACGAACAACGGACTGGAGACAGCTTACGAAAACTTGATCCGTTTTTATTCCCTATGAAGGAAACCAATGGTATGATTTGCTATCGCTATTTTAAGGGGTTTCCATGCTTTGGTCCCGGCGTTTCCGCATCTGCAGACCCTGCTGCTGAATTTTCGGTCTATGATTTCGGAAACTCTCTTCCACCAGAAGATATGGACTTTGATGCTATTTTCCTAATTTGTAGCAATGGCATCTGGCATTGGCATGATGCCTTCCAAAAAGGTGAAATCCTTCAAAATCTATCTTCACATTTAATCATTATTTGTAATATGGCACAAAAGAATACCATGCACTGTTTTTCTAAACAGTTTGCACAGGAAGTTTACTATTTTCCTTACGAGCCGTCCCCTTTCGGGATTACTTCCGATAAAATTCTTCTTTTCTCAAAACTATTACAAATAAAAAGGAGGAGTTCTTTATTTTTCCATTTAAGAAACAAGTTTATTCCAAAAAAATAATCGGTGTTGGCAGTGTAGAGCGTGGATTGGGAACAACCCATATTTCACTTACGCTGGCAAATTATGTATGCAGTAAATTGGGGATGAAAACTGCCTATATTGAATTAAATACCACAAATCAAATCCGTGCTCTTTCTCCAAAACAGGGAAAGCCATCCTTTACTTATAAAGGAATTGTATTTTATCCAAATACAACCGTTACCTCCTTGCCTGAGATTTTGCACAAGAACTACCGGTATTTTATATTAGATATAGGTGTCTTAAATACATATACCACTACCGAATTTCTTCGATGCCATAAGCAGTTTCTTATATGTAGCCCAAGCAAATGGAGGTTTGCACATATGAAAGAAAAAATAGAAAAAACTTTCAAAAATCAACACGAAAAGAATTGTATTCAGTTGGTTATGAATTTATCCGAAGAAAAAGAAACCATCTCTATTTTTTCCAATTTGCCTAAGCAAATCTCCTTTCCGTTTATCTCAAATCCGTTTCACCTTGAACCAAGACACTTTCATGTCATTTCCCTACTTTTAAAAAATCTTTAGAAAGGAATATATTTCATACCGGGGATTCGTGATTGGTTCATTTTGACCTCGTAAAAGAATGGGATGGGGTCTCAATGTCTTATTAATTTGGATTTAACAGAAAGAAAAAAAGAAAAGAAATAAGAAGGGCGCCTTATTCGACGCTCTTCTTATTATTTCCTTAAAATCCGACAATATATTTGAAACTCATTACATACAATGATATAATTATTGCGTATAGGATAATTTATATAAGGAAGGGTTTTATATGAAAAAGAAACAAGTTCTACCTGTTCTCATTATCGTAGGATGCATTCTCTTGGTTTTTGTAATTTTGGGAGCAACCAAGCTCATTGAAAAATACACCCCTACGAAGGAGCATCTGGAATTAACCGAATACTACAATATTTCAGAAGATTCTCAAGTTGCAATTACTCTAAATAATACGGTTTCGGATAGTTTTGCTACCATAATCAACGACCACGTATATTTGGATTATACCTTTGTGCATGATGTTCTGAATGAGAGATTCTACTGGGATGCAAATGAAAATATTTTACTATATACGACTGCCTCTCATGTAATCTCTGCCAAAGCAGAAGCATCCACCTATTCAATTGGCAAATCCAGCAGTGATTATGGCAGACCAATTGTAAAAGCAACCGCCGATTCTGCTTGGGTAGATTTGGAATTTGTCAAAAAATATTCCGATTTTACGTATTCCTTTTTCGAGAATCCATCTCGTCTTGTAATTACCAACGAGTGGAAGGAAATTACTGTTTCTACTTTAAAAGGTAATACAGAAGTTCGTTTGAAAGGCGGAATTAAGAGCCCTATTTTAGCAGACGTGAAAAAAGGCGATGTCCTTACGATTTTAGAAACAGAAAAAAAATGGTCTAAGGTTTGTACTGCAGATGGTATCGTTGGATACGTTCGTTCTAATAAAGTAAAGAATACATCTCCTCTGGCCTTGACCAGCGATTATGAACCAGAAACCTTTCATCATATTAAAAAAGATAAAACAATTAATATGCTTTGGCATCCTGTTTACAGCAAAGCTGCCAACAGCGAGATTACCACTATCCTCTCCACAACAAAGGGTGTGGATGTAGTCAGCCCAACCTGGTTCGAGCTAAAAGATAATAAAGGAAATATCTCCAGCCTGGCCAGCAACGATTATGTTACTTATGCACATGACCACGGCGTAGAAGTTTGGGGATTGGTAAAAAACTTTGCCCTTCAGGCATCCGATGTAGACACTGCTTATGTGCTTACGCATACCTCTAGCAGACAGAATCTCGTAAATCAGATTGTGTCTCAGGCGTTACAGTATAATTTAGATGGTATTAATATCGACTTTGAATCCATAAAAGAATCTGAATTAGGCGATGCCTATATTCAATTCCTTCGCGAATTATCAATTAAATGCGAAAACAATGATATTATCCTTTCTACCGCAGTAGCAATACCTACTTCCTTCAATGGTGTATACAAATATGAGGAGCAGGCTAATTTCGTAGATTATATCTGCATGATGGCATACGATCAGCACTGGGGGCAGGCAAGTGGCGAAGGTCCTGTTGCTTCTCTTGACTGGGTAGAAGAAAGTGTGGAAAATGCTTTAGCAGAAGGTATACCTGCCGATCAGCTGGTTTTAGGTGTTCCATTCTATACGAAACTATGGAAATTAACACCAACCTCTGATGAAAATGATGAAGAAGTTACTTACATGATTGGATTTGAAAATCTGGGATTAACTTCTGCTAAGAAATGGATGAATAATAACATCTCTTCTCCAGAGTGGATAGAAGTAAACGGACAGTATTATGGTGAAACCGTGAAAAATGGTGTCACCTACAAAATGTGGCTGGAAGATGAAGCTTCGATTGAAGAGAAATTGAAAGTCATGCAGGAATATAAACTTGCAGGTGCTGCATTCTGGAGTAGTGATTTGGACAATACTTCTATCTGGGAAATGATTATTAAATATATCAATTAAAAAACATAAACTCTAAACTTCGGCATAAGATATACCAATTGTACATATCAAAAGGTATCTCTTATGCCAAAATTTTTTTATGGAATTATTTTTTCTGTTGTTTTACTTCTGCTACTGTATACCTTCACAAAACCTTCCAATGAAGAACCTTCTTCCACAGAAGATCTATCTTCCACAGAAAATAGTACCGAGGACTCTGCGAAAAAGAAGGAATATCCTGTCATTGTTTTAGATGCGGGTCATGGCGGCTTCGATCCAGGGAAAGTTGGAGTAAATGGTGCTTTAGAGAAAGATATCAACTTATCTATCGTAAAGAAACTCCAGACACTTCTAGAAGAAGAAGGGTTTACCGTTCATCTGACTAGAGAAACGGATACTCTGCTTGCTCCTGCCAATTCCTCTTCTAAGAAAAAGGATGACATGATTGCACGAATCGAAATGATTACACGCTTAGATCCATTCTTTACTATTAGCATTCATCAAAATAGTTTTACGGACTCTGCCTCTAGCGGTCCACAGGTATTCTATTATAAAGACTCGGAAGAGAGCGCAACCATGGCTCAGGTAATTCAGGATGCACTAAATAGCCAGCTAAGTCCAGCGAAAAAACGTTCTCCACAAGCCAATGCAAACTATTATCTACTAACAAGAACACCCACACCTACTGTTATTGTAGAATGTGGGTTCCTAAGTAATCCTGTTGAAGCGGATTTATTGACACAGGATGAATATCAATCCCGTGTCGCAAATTCCATTTTTATTGGTATTCTATCCTATTATGAAAGTACTACATCAAATCAGATATTGTCTGAATAAAGCTCTCCGCAATATGATAAAGGCGCTTTGTTTGAACAGGAGTTGCTTCACCCTGTTCTGACAAAGTGTTCTTCTCAAATTGCCATGCAGACAGGTTTTCCACGCGAGTGATTGTTACATCGATTGCTTCCTCGCTTCCTTCCTGCATTCTGCCAACAAACTGATTTAAATTCTGTGCCAGATATTGTCTAGTCTCTTCATCCGTTGTAGCAATCACACCGGATATTCCATTTTCTTTTGCTTCGAAAGATGCTGCTACTTTTTCCATCAAAGCACCTCTAAAGAAAATATCTACTAATCCTTTATCTGACTTACCTCTTACAATTTTTAAATTTACACCTGTTACAGTATCTCCTGTTTCTACCGGAACCAGGAAGCTTTCTTCCTCTGCTTTTTGCTTGCAAAGATAGAACTGCTGACTCATCAAGCGTAAATCATTTAAGTCTTTAGCACTAATCGTTTCGTTTTCAATAATCATGGTCTGCATCACACGCTCTGCAACTTCTGCCAGTGTCGCCTGTGCTTTTACCATTTCTTCTGGAGTCTTAACCGCTTCTCCAAAATCTTCTAATACCTGTGCTTTTAAATCCACAATCATTTCCTGATAGTCTAAACTCTTGCCTTCTGTTTCAAATAACTTATCAAAAACATTGCTTGGATTATGTAATAAACGAGAAGCTGCTAATACATTTCTAGCACTATTCTTCATATCATATTTTTCCAGAAATGCATACACATCATCCGATGCTTCTAACACACCTGCATATTCCTGTGCGATTTCGCTATGATACTGCTGCTCTAAGGTAACACTCTCTTCGCTCTGCATCTGCTTCTGCAGGTTTTCCAAAAGTTGTTCCGGAGTCATCTCCTCCCACTCCTGCATCTGTTCTAATGCTTCCGGCGAAAGAAGTTCTGCTGCCTCTTTCACACAATTTGTCTGGAAGGACGCCATAATCTGAGCATCGATACGTGGGCCCTTTGCAGTCGCTTTTGCTCCTGCAAAATCATCATCAATTGTATAATCCATATCCTTTTTCGCAGAACGCATAGCTGTAAGGATATTTCTCATTGTAATATCGGCTCCCTGATTCATTAATGCACCGATAGCTGCTCCATCCGTCTTCTCCACCTGAGCGATTAAACGGTAAATACCAATATAACTATCTCTTTCTTCTGCTGAGATTTCCTTGTTCTGTTCCAGTTTCCAAAGGAATTTGCTAAATCTTTCCTGTTCCTTTTCACCTGTTTCTGCTTGCATAGTTTCCACCATTTGATTCAACTGACTAATTTCCATATCCAATGGATTCTTTCCTTCACGAATCAACTCTAAAGTCGTAGCTGGTGTCAAATTACGAAACAGCTTCTGGACTTCCATATCTGCTTCTTTTATCTGATGGATATTCTCTACTGTAATTTCCGTTTCATTGTATGCTAAAATACGAACAGCTCTCTGATTCCATTCGCTCTTTTCCAAATTCAAATCTGTTAAAATGTCATCCACATTTGCAAATGCTTTCTGAATAGAATCACCCATATCTCTTCTTGGTGCGGTCCACAGTACTTCGTAGGTCTGAAGAGCTGTATCCATCTTTGTCTTTAACGCACTTCCTGCCTGATGAATATTACGAAGTGTGTCATCGGATGAATGGATGTCCAACACATAGGCCGGCTGGAATTTCAGTTCTTCTACATATTTCGTAGTTGTTGAGAAAATAGAAACATTTTCTTCGGATGCCTCTACATTATTCTGCGTTAACAGATCTTTGTAGTACTGATTTTCCAAATTCTTTAGATTCTCAACCACTTGCTCTAATGGCTTCGTATCAATGGAAATTCCTCTCTTTAATAGGGCATAATTTGCTTCTGTTGTCATAGCAAGACGTGTTTCTTCTAATTGACGCTTCGCAGTAACAAAGGTAATGCTGGTAGACATTTCTACACTAACAGAAACCTCTGCCTGTTCTCCTCTGTTGGAAATCGCAGACTGCAGATTTTCAACGGAAATTGTCAACTGCTGCTCTACACAATACGCAATATCACAATCCTGAGCCTCCAGAATCGTATTCATCGCACTCTGTGCTCTGTCTTCATAAGAAAAACCTTCCATCAGGAGTGCATCCATAGGACGTCGTCCGTCACGAATCGCTTCCATGATACGTGCAATTACCTGCTGCATATCCAAAGTTTTTCCTTCCTCATTCGACAAACGGTTAGATAAATGATTCAAACCATCCAAATATCGAAGATTCGATACAGTTAATCCGATATTCTTCTGAATTAACCATTGACAATTTGCTTTACTTTCTTCAGAAATCGTAAGCCCGGAAGACTTTATAATCTGTTCCATCTGTTTTTCTAATGCAGAAAAATCAATCTGCTGATTTCCCTGTGATGCCACACCACTGTGTGCCGCCATATAAATATTCTGAATCGTTGGCTCCCAACCATTTTTCAATAAATATTCTTTTGTTGCATCACTAAGAGGCAACATTTCCTCTGCTGCCTGATATGCTTTCACACTCTCTGTAATATTTGCTTCTGTCGTAGGCAAATCAGCCTGCTTCAACGCTCTTTCCATCTGTGCTGCTACTGCCGGATTCCCTGCAATGGCTTCTAATTCTGCCGAGCTTAGTTCATCGCCATATATCGAAATATCAACACCAGCTTTTGCAAGCACAGCCTTAATTTTGTCTGTAACGGTAATGATGGTATGACTATCTGCATCCATACAGTCAAACCCATCTTTTGACATCTCTTCTAAATCCGCGGAAGAAGCGGTATTTGATACAACAACCATTTGATTTTTACGATTAGCTGCAGACATATCCATCTGTGTGTCCAATTGTTCAACTACGGATTCTTCTTCTTTTCCTTCTGGTTTTTGATAAACTGCATTTGGCATATAGAAACTTCCACCCTCTGTCATGCGGTACGTTTCCTGCATTTTACCATAATCTAATACGCCATTACCTTCCTGTGCTTTATCAGCTGGTGAGGTTCTTCCTTTATCCAAAGAAGAGGCCGCTGTGTAATTCTCTACTTGTTTTGTCTGATCTATAAACATAAAAAACTCCTTGTGGCGATGTACTCTGTTATATATATCGGCACAAAGGAGTTTTTTCTAAAGCAAGAAAAAAGGCCCAAAGGACCTTTTTTCGTTAACTCATATTTAGAATTTAAATACTGCAACACCGTATGGTGCAAGTGGATATGCGAAAGAAAACTTTCTTCCGTCACATTCTGATTTTTCTGCTTTGTATGCATCTGGTCTTGGTTCAGTATCTGTACCATTGAACTGAGCATCTTCACTGTTTAAGATAAGCTTATATGTCTTACGTCTTGGAACACCAACACGATAGTCATCTCTAGCCATTGGAGTCATATTGATTACGAAGAGGAGATTATTCTTTCCATCTTTGCTCTTACGAACGAAGCTGAAAATACTTCTGTCTCTGTCATCTGCATTAATCCACTCAAATCCTGCCCAGCTATGGTCTAATTCATACATACATTTATTCTTCTGATAAATATGTAATAATGCTTTCATCCAATCCTGAACTTTTTTGTGATCTGGATTCTGGAGTAAATACCAGTCTAATTCACGAGCTTCGCTCCATTCCTGAGACTGTGCAAATTCCTGTCCCATGAAAAGAAGTTTCTTTCCTGCGTGACCCATCATATATGCATATGCACACATGAGGTTTTTGAATTTGTCTACTTCATAACCTGGCATCTTATTCAGTAATGAGCATTTCAAATGTACTACTTCATCATGTGATAATGTAAGAACATATTTTTCACTCTCATTGTAACTCATTGCAAATGTCATTAAGTTGTGGTTGTCTCTACGGAAGTATGGGTCTAATTTCATGTAGCTTAAGAAGTCATGCATCCAGCCCATGTTCCATTTGAAGGTAAAGTTCAAACCGCCATCTTCTGCTTTTGCAGTAATCTTTGGCCATGCAGTAGATTCTTCTGCAATCATAAATGCACCAGGATTTCTTCTGGTAACTAATGTATTGATATGTTTGAAGAATTCAATTGCTTCTAAGTTTTCATTGCCACCATACTGGTTTGCAACCCACTGTCCGTCGTTCTTTCCATAGTCAAGATAAAGCATAGATGCAACCGCGTCTACACGGAGACCATCAATATGGAAGTGTTCTATCCACATCAAAGCGCTACCAATAAGGAAGTTCTTTACTTCTGTCTTGCTATAGTCGAAAATCTTGGTTCCCCAGTCTGGATGTTCCCCTTTACGAGTATCCGCATATTCGTAAGCTGGTGAACCATCAAACCATGATAAACCGTGAGAGTCTCTTGGGAAATGTGCTGGTACCCAGTCAAGGATAACACCGATTTTATTCTTATGGAATTCATTTACTAAATAAGCAAAATCTTCTGGCGTTCCATAACGTGAAGTTGGTGCATAGTAACCGGTTACCTGATATCCCCAAGAACCATCAAATGGATATTCTGAAACACCCATGAGTTCTACGTGTGTATAACCCATTTCTTTTACGTATTTTACAAGCTTATCTGCTAATTCGCGGTAGCTATAATAAGCCTCTGTCTCATCCGCTCTATCTGGATGACGCATCCATGATCCAAGATGTACTTCATAAATAGCCATTGGCTGTGCGATTACGTCCTCATCTGTCATTGCAGCACGTTTCTTCATCCATGTATCGTCTGACCATTTGATGTTATTAATATCAACTACGATAGATGCTGTTTCTGGACGTACCTGTGTATAATTTCCATAAGGGTCTGATTTATAGTGCTTGTTTCCATCTCTTCCAATGATAAGATATTTGTATTGAGTACCTAAACCTGCTTCTGGTACGAATAATTCGTAAACACCCATAGTTGTTGGCTCAACTCTGTACATCTCATGAGAATATTCATTCCATCCATTAAAATCCCCAATAACATACACTCTACTTGCATTTGGTGCCCATACATCAAAATAAACACCTTTTTTGCCATCTTTCCCTTTTTCGTTCACATAATGTGCACCTAATTTACGATAAATATCGTAGTGTGTTCCCTGTCCAAACAGGTAACTGTCCATCTCTGTAAAATAACTCATACTCTCCTCCATTTATTTTGTTTTTACTCAAAATCTTTTTCTGTCAGCACGATTTTATCGTCATCGGTATATCGTTTTGCTGTCAGTATATTGAAAGCCTTACGGATGCCACCGTTTGCTTCACGTTCAATTGCTTCATCAATAATCTCTTTTACTTCAACCAAAGTCGTTGCCTGGTCAAGTTTTTCGATATTACTGATACGGTTATGCAGTGCTAAAATTGCCATTTCTTCAATCTCATATCCAAGTTCATTGGCATAGGATTGTGCAAACACAACCAATTCATCATTTGTGAAAATTGGAACGGTTACAGACTGCGTAAATTTCTTCGCAAAACCGTCATCTGTAGCCAACACCTTTTTGATTCCAATTGCAGAATCCTCTAAAATCACAAGTAATCCACTATCATCTTGCTCCAACAGAAGTGACAAGCTTACAGCCGTTGTACGGTCTATGTCACCCGCTTTCTCAATAATCAAGCAACCACCTGCAACTTTTTTGAGCAACTGATGCAAATCTTCTTTTTTATTTAAAGATCCACCTTCAATTTTCCCAATTCGACCGTTCGGTCTTCCGCATTCCATTTGTAATACCTTTACAATACTAGTTGCGAGAACGGTTTTTCCACAGCCCTGACTGCCCTGAATAATCAGGTTGCCATATGGCATTGTTGGTTCGCCTTTCAAATACTCTACAACACCAGCCAATGCCTTACATAACTGTGTCTCCATTCCCTTTACAGGCATGAAATACGAGAAAATAGCTTTTTGTTCGTCGCTAAGAGATAACGGTTTTGGTTCTACCATTACTTTTTCAAAGGTTATCGTATTGCTGATAGAACGAATATTATCGCCCAGCTCTACTTTCTCTTCAAACGTTGTTTCAAGTCTGCTGGTATGCTGCATTGCTATCGCAATGTCATTTGATAGTTTTTCATGCTCTGTTTCAGGAGCTGAAACAGGCTCCTCCTCTGGAAGCACGATTTCTTCCGAAACTACTTTTTCTTCTGGAAATACGATTTCTTTTGGAGTATCCTCTTCTTCCATTGTATCAACATAAAAATCTGCTTCCACTTCTTCTACAGGAACTGCTTCCTGTACGATAGGCTGAACCGCCTTCGTTAACATGGAATCCGTTATTACTGGAAGTTTCTGAGTAAGTCCTTTGATTTGAATATCAATTTCTTCATTCTCAATATTCAAACGATTAATCTCTTTATCGAGAATCGAATTCATGCTTTCAAAAAGCTTTTCGGCTTCTCTAACTTCTTCCTGTGCAGCCTGGTCCAAATCAATCTTCGGCGTAACAACCGCCTCAATCTTTGGCAAGACATCATTCAATCGGTCCATGATATCTTCTGCCTCATGCAATGCACGCGCCTTCGCAGATTCTAACTTTCTCTGTTCTGCTTCATGCAACGCTGTCTCTGCGGCACGTTTGGTTTTTTCCCATTCCTCCAAAACTTCCGCTATCGTCATCTGTCCTGTAATTTGCTGCTCTAACTGTGCTTTTTCTTTCATTACAAGACTGATTTGTCCATCATCCTCTTCTCCCAACAACTCTTGGAAGTTGATTCGAAGCGAACCATCAATTTCTTCATCCGTCTCAATATGAAGCGCCGCCTCTTTTGCCGCTAATTCTTCTTCTGTTGGAAGCTGTAAGTATGGAATTTCTTCTGCAATCTTTTTGATATTATCCATGGTTCCCACAACAGTTTCTTTCTCTGTGGCTTCCATGATTTGCTGCATTCCTTTTACAATTTCTTCCTGAAGATTCGTCGTATTAAATCGACTTGGATTTAAGGTAATCTGTGGAATAGCAACTGTCTCGTGTACATATTCTCCCGCGCGTTTCATTTCTTCCGCACCGATTACTGTTTTACCTTCTTTTTCATGTCGGAACTGTTTGTATTTTTCTTCCTGAGTTTTCGTCAATGGCTGATATAGCATTTTCAATTCAAGAGCTCGTTCTACATATGGTCCATCACCAAACCATAGAATCAACTCATCGCAAGAATCAATACATTTATCAATGATGCCTGCTTTGTGATAAAGATATGCTAATTCAAATGCCCACTCTTCGGTATATTCTTTATCCTTAAACTCTTCCAAAATAGGGATTAAATCCTGATAAGAAGCCCCCTGGGATTTTTTAATATGATATTTAAGGATGTATCTCTGGTTATCATGAGGTGCAATATCTACGAACTCCTCGTAATATTCCTGTGCACCATCATAATCCTGCATCTTAATCGCAACTTCTGCTAAGCGATAGATGATGGTTCTTCCAATAGGAGAACGGTCATATGCAGCTAGCAGTATTTCACGAGCATCCTCATATCGTTCTACCTTTTCATAAACTTCACCAGCTTTTACCAAGGCGTTAACATTTTTAATTTTATTCCAATTAATTGAGTCTGCAATTTCTGCAGCAGATTCAAACTCCCCTTCGGAAACGAAGGTCTTCATCTGATCCAATTTCAAATTGTATTCGTATTTATCCAATGGTGTCACCTCAAATAAAAAGTTAGACTAATCTAGTTTTAGTTTATCATAGACACTAAAAATAAACAATAAAAAATACACCAAACTCGCAGGTTTTTCTACAAGTTTGGTGCATGAAGATTATGTTTCTTTATTATATTTCATTTCTTGTGTTTTTTCATCGATTGAAATTAATTCTACATACTCTTGGGTATTCGTAGAAAGATTTTTCTTTTCCATTCGATGTGTGATTACCTGCTGTAAAATATAATAAATTACAGCAAACACAGGTACACCTAACAACATTCCAAAGAATCCGAATAACCCACCGGCTATCAAAATAGATGTTAATACCCAGAAAGAAGATAAACCAGTTGTATCTCCCAAAATCTTTGGTCCTATAATATTTCCATCCACCTGCTGTAAAATAAGAATGAAAATTGCTAAATACAATCCGTGGATTGGACTTTGGATAAGTACCAAAAGAATTGATGGAATCGCTCCGATAAATGGTCCAAAAAACGGAATAACATTAGTAACACCAACAATAAATGCCACAAGGAATGCACTTGGTGTTTTCATCAGCAAACATCCAATATAAGCTATTACACCGATAATTGCCGAGTCAATAATTTTACCAATTACAAATCCACCAAAAATTTTATTGGATTTTCGAACTGTATCAATAATTATGTTTCCTGTTTTTGCTGGAAAAAGGGCATAGATAATCTTTTTGGTCTGTCCAACCAAAACTTCCTGAATCGACATGACATATACCACTACAATAATACCGATAATAAAGTTCAAAACGGTTTTTACAACAGAAAATACTCCTGAAGTAATCTGTGCAATATACTGCTGTGCTAATGGTAGTAATTCGGTTTTCGCCCAATTTTCTACTTCTGCAGTTATTGTTGTCATTGCATTTCCAACAAAGGCGGCAAAAGTACTGTCTCCCAATCCAATTTCCTGAATCCAAACCACAAAAGATTCTATGTATCCTGGCATTGTATCAAACAAGCCTACTACACTTGTTACCAAAGCTGGTACCATCATAGCAATCAAGATCGCGATAATTATAAACAAGAAAATCAATGCACCGGTAATGCTAATTGCTCTCGCCCAGATTTTGGCTTTTTCTTCTTTTATTTTCTTGGATAACAGAAATTTAAGTACAGGTTTCTCGATAAAATCTTTTACCGGCATAAGTAAATACGCCAGTGCCAGACCAATAATGATCGGCTCAGCAGATTTTATAATTGTTTTAATAACGGAAGATATTGCATCCCATCGAAATAAAACAAAGAAAAACGTAATACTCGCAGCAACAGTCAAGAATACTGTAAGACCGATTTTAAAATAATGGTTCCATGAATGTCCTTTTTTCTTTTCTACTTGTGTGGTTTTTTCCTGTTCAGACACGTTTTTCTCCTAGCCTCGATAATAATTAATCAGGCATCCTTTCAAAATGATATCTTTTTCATCAGGAGTGAGTTCTGCCATCTTGAGCTGGAACTCTTTTAATGCTCCATCCTTAACAACATATGCAGCAAATTCTGTTTTTCCTTCGTCAATTGCTGACTGAATGTCTGGAATAAATAAATAATCCAGATTTTCAAATGGTAATTCTCCTTCATCAATGATAAATGGAAGCATACCCCAGTTAATCAAATTAGAACGATATCTCTTGGTTGCATATTCGTTTGCAATATTTGCCCATCCTCCAAGAACCTTCTGACAGGAAGCTGCCTGTTCACGAGCAGATCCATCACCTGGTTTCACAGCAAAGATTGTACTACCAAAACCTACATTTCCTTTTCCTACCTCTGGGAATTGTGTTTGAATTGCTTCCATAACAGGTTTTAATTCTTCCACTACTTCCAATGGACAAGTCTGTGCTTCTACAGCTTTTTGTGCTTTTTGAATTTCCTTTGCACGACTTACATACATTGGATCTTTTCTGGAAAGAGCAAATTCTGCAAGCCCTAACGGGTTAGAACGGAAGGATGAAGTTTCACCAGAAGGAATCAATTCATCTGTAGTAGTAACTGGATCGTGAATTTCAGAAACTACTTTAAGTACCAAATTCTCTGGCAACGCACTCATGGCTGGCCAGTCTTTGATATTTGGACCAAAGTGGATTTCTACTTCTGGATTTGCTACACCTTTGCTATCAAATACTCTATTTTCATAAATGGATTTATCAAAATAGTATTTTGGTTTTGTATAATTTACATCGACATCTGTTGCTGCTGTCAAATATCCTTTATTTGCTGCGGTTGCGGCAATTGAACGAGCATCCATAAGTGCAACCGAAGAAATCTGTCCATTCTGAACCTTAGAACCTTCACGGTTAGGGAAGTTTCTAGTAGAGTGACGAATAGAAAATGCGTTGTTTGCAGGAGTATCGCCTGCACCAAAACATGGTCCACAGAAAGCTGTTTTTACTACTGCACCTGATGCCATAAGTTTTGCAACTGCACCATTCTTAACAAGCTCCATATATACTGGAGTAGAAGCTGGATATACACTTAATGTAAATTCATCTGCACCAATAGAATTTCCATTTAAGATATCAGCAGCATCACAAATGTTTTCGAATCCACCACCGGCGCACCCCGCAATAATTCCCTGGTCAACGTAAAGTTTACCATTTCGAACTTTGCTCTTCAAATCCAGTTTTACTTTTCCATCAAAACTTACTTCTGCACGTTTTTCACAGTCATGCAGAACATCCATAAGATTTTCATTGAGTTCATCAATCGTGTAAACATTACTTGGATGAAATGGCATAGCAATCATAGGTCTGATTTCACTTAAATCAATTTCAATAAAGCTATCATAATATGCTACTTCGCCCGGATTTAACTCCTTGTACTCATCTTCTCTTCCATGGATTTCGTAGAATTCTTTTACCTTACTGTCTGTTTTCCAAATAGAAGAAAGACAGGTAGTTTCCGTCGTCATAACATCCACACCAATACGGAAATCCACACTTAAATTATCTACACCAGGTCCCACAAATTCCATAACCTTGTTCTTTACAAATCCATTTCCAAACACTTCACCAATAATTGCAAGTGCTACGTCCTGAGGACCTACTCCAATAATAGGTTTTCCGGTAAGATAAATACCAACTACCTCTGGTCTATCAATATCATAGGTTTTGTTTAATAACTGTTTTACCAATTCTGGTCCGCCTTCACCTACTGCCATAGTACCTAATGCGCCATAACGAGTATGAGAGTCAGAACCTAAAATCATTTTTCCTCCGCCTGCAAGCATTTCTCTTGCAAACTGATGAATAACCGCCTGATGAGGAGGCACATAAACTCCACCATATTTTTTCGCACAAGTAAGTCCAAACATGTGGTCATCTTCATTAATTGTGCCACCAACTGCACATAAACTATTATGACAGTTTGTTAAAACATAAGGCATTGGAAATTTTTCCAGTCCTGATGCACGTGCTGTCTGGATAATTCCTACAAATGTGATATCATGCGATGTCAATTTATCAAATTTAATCTGGAGCTTATCCATATTTCCAGATATATTGTGCTCTTTTAAAATACCATAAGCGATGGTATTTTCTTTTGCTTCCTCTTTTGAAACACTTTTTCCTACCTTGGAAGAAACTGCTTCCTGTGCATCTGCCGCCTCTAAAATAATTTCTTCACCGTGTACCAAATAGGCACCCTGCTTATATAATTTCATTAGCTAGTCCTCCTATTACCTTTCTAACTAAATTTTTACTTTTTTCCAGATGTAAAACCTTTCAACATATTTTGAAATCGTTCACCCTTTTCTTTGGATGCTTTGGCGCGATTCTCTATTTCTTTGCCTTCTTTCCACTGGAAATAATCTGCATCCAAATCAACTTTGATTTCTACTGGAGAAGATTCCAAAACATTCTCTTTTTCCTCTTCCTCCACATTATCTAAAGAAATTCCCATTTTATCAAAATATTCTTGATTTATTTTGATTTCGGTTTGACGATTTGCGTAGATATTTCTATCGCTTTCCTCTGCTGGTTTTCCATTTTCCTTCTGTCTTCTAAGCTCGCGATTTCTTTCTTCAATAAGCTTTAAATATTTTTCTGTATCTAATAAATCCTGCAAAGTGGATTTTAATTCCAACTGATTATGTTTGATGCGTTTTTCCTCTTCTTTTAACTGTGCATTCATTCTGGAATAAATCTCAATAATAGAAGCATCTGCTTCTTTCATAATATCCTGAACACGATTTAAAGCTTCATCCGTATACATAACTGATGCTGCATATACATCCTCCGCTTTACGACTAGCATTCCAGACAATTTCATCTACCTTTTTCTGAAATTCTCTTTCTGCTCTATCTCTACTCTGTCTTGTTAACTCATATTCATCCATAATATCATACATGGACTGATTGAGCTGAACCAAAAGATCTAACATTTCCTGTTTATCTACAATTACTTTACTTGGTTCTTTTACGTATGGTTCACTTTTTGAAAGTAATACATGCAAACTTCTTAGAACTTTTTCTATATTGTCCTGTGCACTCATTTCTACTCCTATCATTTCTATTTGCTAGAAACATTTACCCTATCATATTTTACTATTTTACTTGAAAAAGCATGGTACGTAAATAGTAATGTGAAAAATTTAACCACAAAAAAACTCTCTAAGAAAAATCTTAGAGAGTTTAAAGGCGACAATCGGATTTGAACCGATGATAAGGGTGTTGCAGACCCGTGCCTTACCACTTGGCTATGTCGCCATATGACTCCTACGGGAATCGAACCCGTGTTACCGCCGTGAAAGGGCGATGTCTTAACCGCTTGACCAAG
>JAFUPI010000041.1 GCA_017481285.1 Agathobacter sp.
GTATACAACCTTTTTTTCCTTTGCATTATTGTAAAACTCTAACATCATTATAATATTTTAAAGAAAGAAGTCAATGACTTGCATACAGGAAAAGTGAAAAGTTTTTATTGAATCAGAGCTGTAAGAATGGTAAAATTTATTTATATAATGTTATGCGTGTAAAAGCGTGTTTTTAAATGGAGAAAGGACAGAAGGTATGGGTTATTTTGATTTTGTAAAACAGAGTGAATTTATAGTTTGTATTGATAGTGATGGATGTGCAATGGACACTATGGAAGTAAAACATAGAGAATGTTTTGGTCCACAGTGGATTTATACCTATGGATTAGAGGACAAGTTTGAAGAATGTATGAAACTTTGGTTAGATATCAATCTTTACTCTATTACCAGAGGTATCAACCGTTTCAAAGGTCTTGCAATGGCATTGGTAGAAATGGAGAAGAGAGGTTGTCATTTCGAAGGCTTGGATGAATTTGTTACATGGACCAATGAAGCAAAAGAGTTGTCTAATCCTGCACTGTTGGCATATTCACAGAAGAGCTCAAGTGAATGTGTAGAGAAAGCTTTACTTTGGAGTATTCGTACCAATCGTGCAATCAACAATCTTCCAGCAGATGACAAGCCATTTGACAATGTAAAGATTACCATGGATGAAATGTGTAAGGTAGCAGATTTGGTTGCAGTTTCTTCTGCAAATGGGGAAGCGGTAGAAGCAGAATGGACCAAGCATGAACTCAAAGATGATTGTCGTGTACTGCTTTGTCAGGAGGCTGGTTCTAAGGCTTATTGTATTGGTGAAATGATCCGTAAAGGATATGATGCAAAGAAGGTGCTTATGGTAGGCGATGCACCTGGGGATAGAGACGCAGCGATTAAGAATGGCGTATGGTATTATCCAATTTTAGTTGGCAAGGAAGGCTTCAGCTGGGAAAGACTTATGAATGAAGCATTTCCAAAGTTCGTAGAAGGAAACTTCGATGAAGCATATCAGGCACAGATGATAAAAGAATTTGAATCCAACTTAGGAGTATAATACTTAAATGAAAGACGAAAGAGAAGCAAAGCTGGTTGCGGACAAGATTATTGAAATAAATTTGGATAGCGGAACCAGCACGACCCTAGCAAACGACAATGAAAAATATCGTATTCCAGTGATTAGCAACATTACCAAACAGGTAGTGTTAGAAATTCTGCGCGATTCCATTCATCCAGAGGATGGAAGTAGATATATTGCGTTTTGGAATGAGTCGGATATGGTAGAGCGTATTCTGGAATCTCCGAACAGAGTCGTAACTGCGGAATTTCGTCAAAAGAAATTAAATGGTGAATGGGGCTGGGTGCGTCAGGAATTGCATTTAAAAGATGCAAAGGAAGAGGCTATTGTGCTCTGTCGCATTACAGATATTGATGCGGAAAAGAAGAAGGATGAGGAACTTCTTCTGGAAATTGAGAAAACCAGAAGAATTGATCGTTTAACGGGGTTGCTTCGTGCGAAAGTATTTTACCGTGAGGTAGATGAATTTATAGCAAACAATTCTACAGAAAATTGGGCAATGATTGCTGTGGATTTGGAGCATTTCAAATTATTCAATGATTGGTATGGCTGGGATGCTGGTGACAAATATCTGATGGATGTTGCTACACGTTTGAATGGTGTAGTTACTGTTTTAAAAGGCTTTGCTGGATATATGGGTGGCGATAATTATGCAATCTTTATCAAGCATAAGCCAGAGTTTATCGGTCACATGATTAAGGAAATCGATGAATTTATTCGTGCAGATGAAAGAAGAACAGGCTTCCTGCCAAACCTTGGATTCTATTTTTTAGAAGCGGAGGAAGAAGCAACTGCTTCAACCATGTATGACCGTGCGGTTATGGCACTTAATACCGTAAAGGGAAATTATAGCAAGAGATATGGCATTTATGACAAGTCCATGATGTTGGAAATCGGCAGGGAGATGCAGATTTTGACTGATGTTCAGAGAGGGATTGTAGAACAGGAATTTGTGTTGTATATGCAGCCACAGATACATGTTTCAACGGGGAAAATTTCTGGAGCAGAAACGCTTGTCAGATGGAAGAATAAAGAAAAAGGAATGATTTCTCCTGGCGTATTTATTCCTATTTTGGAGAAAAACGGATTTATTACGCATTTGGATAAATATATCTGGGAAGAGGTATGTAAGTGGCAGAGAAGTCGTTTGGACAGAGGTTTACCACTTCTTCCTGTTTCTGTAAATGTATCTCGTGTAGATGTCTATGCGATTGATTTGGTGGGATGCTTTATTGAATTGACCAGCAAATATGATATTCCACGTTCTTGTATAAAAATTGAAATTACAGAGAGTACGTATGCTGAGGATAATGAGAAGATTGGTAAGATAGCTGAAGCATTACGAGATGCTGATTTTTCTGTGTATCTGGATGATTTCGGAAGCGGATATTCTTCTTTAAATATGTTGAAAAATGTATATGTGGATGCGATTAAGATTGATATGCAATTTTTGGATATGAATGAGACAAACGCCAAAAAAGGCGAAAGTATCATGGAATCAGTTGTTAATATGGCACGCATTCTTCGTATCCCGATTATTGTGGAAGGAGCAGAAACAGAAAAACAAATTCAGAGCTTGTCCAGCATGGGTTGTCGTTATGTACAGGGCTTTTATTACTATAAGCCAATGCCTCTGGATGAATTCGAACAGCTTTTGGAAACCAAGGAAGTCGATTATGGCGGTTTGCAGCTAAAGAGAGTCGAACAGGTTCATGTACGAGAACTGGTAGATGAGAGTCTGTATTCCGATACGATGATTAACAATATTCTGGGAGCAGTTGCATTTTGTGATTACCATGATGGAATAGTAGAAGTAACGAGTGTAAACGAACAGTTTTACAAAGTACTTCAACTGGAAGCGGAAGAATTTGAGAGCTTTAATGCTCATATTAACAAGTATCCAGAGCATCTAAAACTTTTTCAGGAATTGTTCCGTGAGGCTTATGCAAATCCGGTTGCTGGGGTACAGTGTAATTATAAAGGACGTAGACCGACTGGCGAAGAGGTGCGTTTGCATATGCGCGTATTCTTCCTGAGAGAGACAGAAGGACATCAGATTTTTTATATCGGATTTACAGATACAGCAATCCATGAAATAGATGTATCTACGTGGTAATTAGATTTCGAGGTAATTATGAACGAAGTAAAACAGGACTTTAAAAAAATGTTAGGATTTGCAGGAGCATTAATACTGGTGTTCCTGGTGATTCGCTATTGGGAGAAACTGGAAAGTTTGATTTCAGTAGGCGTTGGTGCCGCTACGCCATTGATTATTGGTTGCGCAATGGCATATGTAATCAATATTCTTATGGGCTTTTATGAGAAATGGTATGACAAGCTTTTCAAGGTGGAGATTGCTTTGAAAATTAAGCGAGTGGTATGTTTGATTCTTGCTTTTTTAAGTTTGTTTGGAATCGTGGCATTAATTATCAATCTTGTACTTCCAGAATTGATTAACTGTATTGCATCTTTTATCCGATTGATTCCAGGTGCGTTGCAGACGGTTGTGGATATCGTAGGGGAAGAACAGATTCTGGAAATGTTCCCAGAACTGAAAAATGGATTGGATTTTACGAATATTTCTACGCAGGTAGAGCAGCTTATCAAAACAATTTTAGGTGGTGTTGGTGGAGCAGTAGGCTCCATTATGAATGCGGTTAGTTCCGTTGTTTCAGTGGTGGTAAACATAGTCATCGGACTTATCTTTTCCCTTTATGTGTTGTTGGATAAAGAAGGATTGGGAAGACGTTGTAAGACTTTGATTTCTACCTATTTACCAAAGGCTTCAGATAAAATTTTCTATGTTGCAGATGTATTGGATGAAAGTTTCCATAGCTTCATCGTAGGACAGTGTATTGAAGCTGTTGTATTAGGCTCACTTTGTATTGTTGGTATGTGGATTTTCCGATTCCCATATGCAGTGATGATAGGTGTATTTATTGGATTTACTGCATTGATTCCAATTGCAGGTGCATATATCGGTGCGGCAGTTGGGGCAGTTATGATTCTTACCGTATCACCACTTCAAGCGGTACAGTTTTTGATATTTATTGTGGTGCTTCAGCAGTTAGAAGGCAATTTGATTTATCCTAAGGTAGTAGGTCAGTCTATCGGGCTCCCAGGTATCTGGGTGCTTACTGCGATTACCGTAGGTGGCGGTGTGTTAGGTGTAGGCGGAATGCTTTTAGCAGTACCGCTCTTTGCTGCAGGATACAGACTCATTCGTGAGGATGTGGAAAGACATAATCCGGTGCCAGTAGTAGAAAAGGAAGAAAAAAACGAGGATGAACAGTGTTCAGAATCGAAAGAGAACGAAGATAGTATCTTTGTAGATGAGGAAAAGTAGTGAAATGAGTGCAAGTGAAAATGGACTTGTAGTTGTAGCGAAAATTCATACAGAGTTTACAGATAAATTTGGGATACCAAGACAAAGTGGCTTGGTATCCTCTTTGCGTGGAGAAATCGTTTTTGAGCCAGAATTTCGCAGTATGGATGCGGTAAGAGGCTTAGAGGAGTTCTCACATATTTGGCTGTTGTGGGAGTTTAGCAAGGCTAAGAGAGAGGGATATGCTTTGACAGTGGCACCACCTCGCTTAGGTGGAAAAGAGAGAAAAGGCGTGTTTGCCACGCGAGCACCTTTTCGTCCAAACTCCATTGGGCTTTCTTCGGTGAAATTAGAAAAGGTTTATTTCGATGAGGCGAGAGGGCCAGTGTTAGTAGTATCCGGAGCGGATTTGTTGGACGGAACTCCAATTTATGATATCAAACCATATCTGCCGTATACGGATGCACATCCAGAAGCAACAGGAAGCTTTGGAGAAGCACACAAAGAGGATAGTATTGAGGTAGTGTTCCCTCAGGAACTGCAGAAGAAATTGCCAGAGGAATTTCGGGAACGAGTTTTAGCAGTTTTACAACAGGATCCGAGAGCAGCCTACAATAAAAAGCCGGATTATGTGTATGGAATGAGCTTCGCAGGTTATGATATTCGTTTTACAGTAGAAAATCAGGTCTTGATCGTAAAAGATGTTGTGGCGATGAGAGATAAAAACTATACGAAGATAAAGTAGTGTGCCACAATTATAGATAAATGGAAGGTGAAGGTATGGGAATGGATTTAGAACGTTTCGAAAAACAGCTGGCTTTTATCAAAGAAATTGACAAAGAAAAGCAGATTTTTCGGCAGACCTATATTTCAGATGGAACCAGAAAAGAAAATGATGCCGAGCATGCCTGGCATATGGCGATTATGACACTGCTTTTGAGTGAGTATTCGAATGAAGAAATTGATGTGTTGAAGACAATTCGTATGATTCTCATTCATGATGTGGTAGAAATTGATGCGGGTGATACCTATGCCTACGATGAGGTGGCGAAAACCACACAAAGAGAGAGAGAAGAGAAGGCAGCAGACCGTCTTTTCGGACTTCTTCCTGAGGATCAGGCAGAGGAACTACGTGCTCTTTGGGAAGAATTTGAGACAGGGGAGACCAAAGAAGCGAAGTTTGCCAGAACCATGGACAATTTTCAGCCTATGATGTTAAATGATGCCACAGATGGAAAAGCATGGGTGGAGCATCAGGTAGCAGTTTCCAAGATTTTAAAGCGAAACGAACGTACACCAAGAGGTTCGGAGGAACTTTGGAACTATGGAAAAGAAAATTATATTGAAAAACATGTCAATTTAGGGCATATTATAGATGACAGGAGGATGTAATTATGAAAAAAGTTGAAGATTATGTAAGAAGTATTCCAGATTTTCCAGAAGAAGGTATTATTTTCCGTGATGTAACCAGTGTGTTGCAGGATGCAGATGGATTACAGCTTGCGATTGATGAATTGAAAGCTCGTTTGGAAGGTGTAGAATGTGATGTAATCGCAGGAACCGAATCCAGAGGTTTTATTTTTGGTATGCCTTTGGCATATTTGTTGAAAAAACCATTTGTATTGGTTCGTAAGGCAGGAAAACTTCCATGCGAAACGATTTCGAAAACCTATGATTTGGAATATGGTACAGCTACAATTGAAATTCATAAGGATGCCATCCAGCCAGGTCAGAAGGTAGTCTTAATTGATGACTTAATCGCAACAGGTGGAACAATCAAAGCCGCAGCAGAATTGGTAGAAGAATTGGGTGGAGAAGTAGTGAAAATCCTTTTCTTAATGGAATTAGCTGGCTTAGAAGGACGCAAAGCATTAGAAAACTATGATGTAGATTCTGTTGTGGTTTACGAAGGAAAATAATCTACATATTTTTATGCGTGGATAAAAATAGAAAATCGGAAACATACTATCTCTATATGGAAAAGGAGAGATAGCATGAACCAAATGTTAGGAAGTGGGAGTCTTTGTTTTTCAAAGACTCCTTTTATTATTAGTACCGCTTCGGTAGTAGGAAAAAAAGAGGGCGAAGGACCGCTTAAAGATTGTTTTGACGTCATCGGACAGGATGAGAAATTTGGCGAGGAGAACTGGGAGGCGGCAGAAAGTGCGTTGCAAAAAGAGGCCTTAGCCCTAACACTAGGAAAAATCAATCGCAAATCGAAAGATGTGCGGTATTTGTTTGCGGGCGATTTACTCGGGCAGACAATTGCGTCGTCCTTTGGATTAAAAGAGTTTGAGATACCTATGTTTGGGTTGTATTGTGCGTGTTCCACATGTGGAGAATCCCTATCGTTAGCGGGAATGACAATAGCGGCGGGATATGCAGACTGTGTGGCTGCAGTTACCTCCAGCCATTTTGCCAGTGCAGAAAAGCAGTTTCGTTTCCCATTAGAATATGCCAATCAGCGTCCGAAATCAGCGACCTGGACGGTTACTGGCAGTGGTGCCTTTTTGCTGGCTTCAGAAGAAAGAGTAAAGGAGTGGAAAGTAGAACCATTTGCGAAAATTACAGGCGTTACCACAGGAAAA
>JAFUPI010000042.1 GCA_017481285.1 Agathobacter sp.
AACTTTTGACAGACAGAATAAATCATAAAAGCAAGCAGAGTGCTTCTTAGAAATAAAGCGTTTTTCTTAACTGAGAGAAAATGCACGCAAAATACAGAGACATATATATTTCGAAATATAAAAATAAGGGCGTCGACAAATGGATATTTGCGACAGTCCTTACAGAGTTTGGTGGTTAATTTATATAAAGTTCGTATATTTTGCCTATGGATTTCTAATACAAAATATAGTATCATATTTCCATTGTTTGACTAAATATTGAAAAATTTTTGAAAAGATACTATTGTTTGTAGGGTGAATGACCGATATATAATATGTTGATGAATGTTTGGACCCTATGGTTGGCTACAGAGGAAAGGATTGTATCATGACACTCAGCGAAGAACGTGAGCAGTTAAATGAACAAAAACGTATGCTTGACCTAGAAAAAAAGGAATTTTTCAGGAAAGTGGAGATTGAGGACAGAAGATTAGAACAGCAGAAGTCACTGTTTGAGATGAAATTTCAGATTTTAGAGGCTGAATTAGTAAAGCTTGCGGCAGAACGTGAAGAAATAGAGAAAAAGAAAGCATTTTATGATCGTGTGGAAGAATTTCATGCACGTTCTTATGCAACACTTCCAGACCAGCAGGTAGGAGAGCTTTTCTTCCGTGGGGTTGCCAGTCAGCAGTCTCTTAAGAAACGTTACAAAGATTTAATCAAAATTTACCATCCAGATAATGTGGATGGTGACAACAGCTTGGTTATCGAGATTAATAAGGAATATGATCATCTTAGCCAGGTGTTAGCATTATAAGAAGAATAAAACTTCGATTTCATTACAGGAAATGTTGTGAAACCGAAGTTTTTTATTGCTTTTTGATTGATATGGTGGGAAGAATCATGTAAAATATATTTTGGGTTTTTATGAACTGGAATACTAAGGAGGAAGAAAATGAAAGTAAACAATGTAGCTGTTGTGTTAAATAAAGTTATTTCAATTGTACAATGTGTTTTGGGCGGTGTAGGTCTTTTTATTTTTGTGGTGTCATTTTTAGGGAATATATTTGATCCTGAGCTTCAATTAGATTCAGCCTCAATAATGTTATTTATAATTTTTATTTCGCTGAGTGTTTATACACTATATTGTGGGATAAAAAGGTCTAAAATGGGAAAGAAATTGAAAAATTATGTAAATATAGTTGGAAATAGAGCCATTGTACCGATTCTGGAAATAGCACAGACGAGTTTAGAACCAGAAATGCAGGTTTTGAAAGACTTTCAGTGGTTGATAAAGAAGAATTTTTTTGCTGATGCATATATAGACTATGACGATAAAGCAATTGTTCTGAGAGAAGCATATAGTAAGATCCTCGAACAGAGAGAACGAGAAGAACAAGCAAAAAAACGGATTGAATATGTATCGGTAGTATGCGTATGCTGCAATGGAACTACAAAAATCGAAAAAGGAAAAGCGGGCAAATGCAGTTATTGTGGTGCGCCAATTACATTAGATGCATAATGGGGTAGATGCGAATGATTATTAATGAGAAAAAAGTCAAAGAAAGTAAAGATAGTGTGCCGGCATGTTATGTGACTGGAGGAATTTTGCTTGTTTTAGGAGTGTACTGGCTGCTGTTTTCATCAAAGGATTGGGCTTGGATTGTTATTGCAGCAGGGCTTCTTTTGGCTTGGTCTGGAAAATATACGAATAGTATGATTGAGAAATTATACAAGTACATAGAAATTATAGGGGATAAAGAAGTAATTTCTATTTCTGAACTAGCTTCTCGTACAGGAAAAACGGAAGAAGAGGTTGTCAGGAACCTTGAAGGCATAATGATTTATGAGTTTTTTGAAAATACGCAGATAGATAAAGAAAATAATTTTTTCTGTACAAGAGATTATTTCGAGAAATATACTGAAAAAGAGAAACAAGAATCCATAAATGAGATGGAACAAATCATGGATGAGATGGAAGATTCTTTACAAGGTGTTCAAACGGAATTGGAAAAAATAGAAGGAAACGTATCTAAGTTTAAAATAAATACGGAAGTAGATGGACAAAAGTATGTAATTGAATGGAGTTCTACTAGAAACGGCCGTGATAGTGTCGTAGAAGAATATTATTCAGAAACTTGCGAATGTTGTGGTGGAACTACGAAAATTAAAGTTGGTGGTGGCGGAATATGTGATTATTGCCGTGCACCAATTGGAAGTTATAAAGAATATGATGATTAGAAAGGAAAATCAATTATGAAATGGAATAAATACACCATCGAAACAACAACAGCAGCAGAGGATTATTTGAGTTCTATGCTGATGGAACTTGGCATTGAAGGTATTGAAATTGAAGATAACGTACCTCTTACCAAAGCAGATCAGGCAGATATGTTTATTGACTTTTTACCTGAGCTTCCACCTGATGAAGGCATCAGCCATGTAAGTTTTTATATTGAGGATGATGGCGAAGACCATACAGAGCTTTTGAAACAGGTGAAAATTGCGTTAGAAGAGCTTCGTGATACAGTTGATGTCGGTAGTGGTGTAATTACTTCTTCTGAGACAGAAGATTTGGATTGGATTAACAACTGGAAGAAATATTTTTCTTCATTTACGATTGAAAACATCTTAATCAAACCAACCTGGGAAGAATTGAAGGAAGAAGACAAGGACAAATTCATGATTGAAATCGATCCGGGTATTTCTTTTGGTACTGGTAAACATGAAACGACTCAGCTTTGTATTAAAGAGTTGGTTAAATACATCAAAAAAGAAGAAGCACCAAAGGTATTAGACGTTGGATGCGGTAGCGGTATTCTTTCTATCGTGGCGTTAAAGCTTGGTGCTAGAGAAGTAGTAGGTACAGATTTAGATGCAGACTGCATGATTTCTACCAGAGAAAATATGGAAGTAAACCATTTGGACGAAAGCCTAGGCAAATTCTATATTGGAAATCTGATTGATGATGTAGAGCTTCAGGAAACAGTTGGTACAGAAGAATATGAAATCGTAGTAGCCAATATTTTAGCGGACGTTATTATTCCTATGGCACCAGTAATTCCTGCCAGATTGAAAAAAGGCGGTCTTTTCATTACTTCCGGTATTATCGATTTCAAAGAAAATGAAGTAAAAGAAGCCATCGAAAAGGCTGGCATGGAAGTTGTGCAGATTAATCATCAGGGAGAGTGGGTAAATATCACAGCCCGCAAAAACTAGTTATGTATCAGTTCTTTATAGAAGAAAATCAGCTGGCAGGAGATAGAATTTCTATCCTTGGTGGCGATGTAAATCATATCAAAAACGTGCTTCGTATGAAGGTGGGGGAACGTGTGCGTGTCAGCGTTTCCTATAATGGACGCAGCTTCTTTGGTATCATTGACACTATTTTAGACGACGAGGTTATCGTAGTTATTGAAAGCGAAGACGAAAATGGCACCGAATTAGAAAATCGTATTTATCTGTTCCAAGGCCTGCCAAAGGGCGACAAGATGGAGTTGATTATCCAGAAAGCGGTGGAACTGGGCGTGTATGAAATCATACCAGTAGCCATGAAAAACTGTGTGGTAAAGCTGGATGATAAAAAGGCTGGAAAAAAGGTGGAGCGATGGCAGGCAATCGCAGAAAGTGCTGCAAAGCAGTCGAAACGTACGTTGATTCCAGAGATTCAGATGCCTCTTTCATGGAAGGAAGCTCTGAAAAAAGCGGAAGAATTGGATGTTGTGCTTGTACCATACGAATGCGAACGAGGTATGGAAGCTACACGTGAAATTATGAAACAGATTCAGCCAGGACAGAGTATTGCGATTTTTATTGGTCCAGAGGGCGGATTTTCGTTGGAAGAGATAGAGGGAATTGCGCCAACAAACAAAGGAGAGGGTGTGTCGCAGGTGTTGGAAGAAAAAGCGCACCGCGTTTCACTTGGCAGGCGAATCCTTCGTACAGAAACAGCAGGACTTGCAACATTAGCAATGTTGATTTTCTGCTTAGATGAATAGGAGACATAAATGGAAGCTTACTTAGATAATTCCGCCACTACCAGTTGTAGCAAGGCTGCTACAGAAAAAATGGTAGAGCTTTTGACGCAGGACTATGGAAATCCATCTTCCCTGCACATGAAAGGTGTTATTGCGGAAAAATATATTACAGAAGCAAAAAAGAAGATAGCGAAAACCTTGAAGGTAGAGGAAAAGGAACTGATATTTACTTCAGGTGGAACGGAGTCTAACAACTTAGCCATTATCGGCAGTGCTCTTGCAAATAAGCGTGCGGGAATGCATGTAATTACCACATCCATCGAGCATGCCTCCGTAACCAATCCTTTTATCTGGTTGTCGGAAAATGGATTTGAGGTTACTTATCTTGGGGTAGACCAGTATGGGCAAATCAAATTAGAGGAGCTCAAAAATGCCATTCGTCCAGATACGATTTTGGTTTCTATTATGCAGGTGAATAATGAAATCGGTGCCTTGCAGCCAATCGAAGAGGCAGGCAAAGTCATCAAGGCGGCAAATCCAAAGACATTGTTCCATGTGGATGCCATTCAGTCCTATGGGAAAATACAAATTTTCCCTAAGAAATGCAATGTGGACATGCTTTCGGTCAGTGGTCACAAGATTCATGGGCCAAAGGGTAGTGGTTTCCTTTTTATCAAGGATAAGACTAAGGTAAAGCCTCTTATTCATGGTGGCGGTCAGCAGAAGGGAATGCGTTCCGGTACGGAAAATGTGCCAGCGATTGCCGGATTGGCAGTGGCTGCTGAGGAAATGTACCAGAATTTGGAAGAGAACAGAAAGCATCTCTTTTCTCTGAGAGATTATTTTATAGAGGAAGTAGAAAAATTAGATGGTGTAACTGTCAACGGTAAGAAAGACCATGATAGTGCTCCTCACATTGTTAGTGTCAGTATAGAAGGCGTAAGAGCAGAGGTAATTCTGCACACGCTTGAGGATAGAAATATCTATGTGTCTGCGGGCAGTGCATGTTCTTCTAATAAACCAGCCATTAGTAGTACCTTACAGAGTATCGGTTTAAAAAAGGAATTGTTGGATTCTACAGTTAGATTTAGCTTTTCTATTCACACCACAAAAGAGGAATTGGATTACGCTTTAGCGGTAATGCGTGAAACCATTCCGATGTTACAGAGATATACAAGACATTAAGAAGGAGAAATTATGTATACAGCATTTTTGATTAAATATGCGGAAATCGCAATCAAAGGAAAAAACAGATATATTTTTGAAGATGCGTTGGTAAGAAATATCCGTTACCAGCTCAAAACGGTAGATGGCAACTTTACAGTTCGTAAAGAAAATGGTCGTATTTATGTGGAAACAGAAGGGGATTATGACTATGATGAAACCGTAGCAGCTTTACAGCGTGTATTCGGTATTGTAGGTATTTGTCCAGTTCTCCTGGTGGAAGATAAAGGGTTTGATGACCTTTGTGAACAGGTAATCAAGCATATTGATGAAGCATATCCAGACAAGAATTTTACCTTCAAGGTAAATGCTCGTCGTGCGAGAAAGAACTACCCTATGACTTCTATGGAAATCAACGCAGAAGTAGGTGGAAAGATTTTAGAAGCTTTCCCAGAAACTTCGGTAGATGTACATCATCCACAGGTGATGGTAAACATCGAAATTCGTCCACAGATTAATATTTATTCGACAGAAATTCCTGGACCAGGTGGTATGCCTTTGGGTACTGCGGGCAAAGCCATGCTTTTACTTTCCGGCGGTATCGACAGTCCTGTTGCAGGTTATATGATTTCTAAGCGTGGGGTTACCATTGAAGCAACTTATTTCCATGCACCACCATATACCAGTGAGCGTGCGAAACAGAAGGTTATTGATTTGGCGAAAAAGGTTGCTGCTTACACAGGCCCTATTAAGCTTAATATCGTAAACTTTACAGATATTCAGTTATATATTTATGAAAAATGTCCACACGAAGAACTGACCATCATTATGCGTCGTTACATGATGAAGATTGCAGAGCATTTCGCAAAAGAAGGCAAGTGCTTAGGTCTTATTACAGGCGAAAGTATCGGACAGGTAGCCAGCCAGACCATGCAGTCCCTTGCAGCTACAAATGATGCATGTACGATGCCAGTTTACCGTCCTCTTATTGCAATGGACAAGCAGGATATCGTAACTATCGCTGAGAAAATCGATACTTACGAAACATCTATTCTTCCATACGAAGACTGTTGTACCATTTTCGTAGCGAAACATCCTGTAACAAAGCCAAATGTGGAATATATTAGAAAATCAGAAACAAAATTAGCTGAGAAAATTGATGAATTGATGGAGACCGCGATTTCTACTACAGAAGTGTTGATGGTAGAGGCTGAGTAAGATATACATCTAAAACTAAAAATTGCCTGCCTTACATCTATAAAGAAAAGGCAACGTTAAACAACGTGTGGAGCCGTTCTTTCGTAGATGTAAGTCAGGCAAATGTAATTGAAACGTGTAACTTATTCAACAAGATAAGGTTTCAATACTTCCATGATTTCATCGAGGTTTTCCTCAGTATGAATTGCAAGGTCGATAGGTTTTGATAAATCTAAACTGAAGATACCCATAATTGATTTTGCATCAATAACATATCTTCCAGAAATTAAATCGAAATCATATTCGAACTGTGTAATTGCATTTACAAAAGATTTTACTTTTCCAATAGAGTTTAATGAAATCTGTATGGTTTTCATTTTGTACCTCCTTTAAATTTTTAGAATCTTTACAAATAAGATACTAATGGTTTTTTATGGAAAAGTCAACTATGTATGAAACAAAAAGCATAAAAAAGTTGTTGAAATTTTATGCAATTTAAACAAAATAGAAAGTTAGGATTTGGAATGAAAAAAGCAGCATTACACAATTTAGGTTGTAAAGTAAATGCATACGAAACAGAAGCGATGCAGCAGATGTTAGAGTCTGCTGGATATGAAATCGTTTCCTTTGGAGAGAAAGCAGATGTCTATGTAATCAACACCTGTTCTGTTACCAATATGGCAGATCGTAAATCACGCCAAATGTTACATCGTGCGAAAAAAATGAACCCAGAAGCAGTGGTGGTGGCGGCCGGATGTTATGTGCAGACCAAGGAACAGGAAGCTGTTGTGGATGAAGCAATAGACATTATCATTGGGAACAATAAGAAGCATGAACTGGTCTCGCGCTTGGATGAGTTTTTCCGCGACCATGGAAAGATTGATGCGGTGTTGGATATCAATGACAGAAATCAGGAGTTTGAAGAGCTTTACTTAGATAAACCGTCGGAGCACACCAGAGCTTTTATCAAGGTACAGGATGGCTGCAATCAGTTTTGTAGTTATTGTATTATTCCTTATGCCAGAGGGCGTGTGCGTAGCAGAAATATGGCTTCGGTATTGGAAGAGGTTACAAGACTTGCCGAGAACGGATATCAGGAAGTGGTGCTTACAGGTATCCATTTGAGCTCATATGGAATAGAGACAGGAGAAAGTTTACTGCATTTGATTCAGGAAATCCATAAATGTGAAGGAATTCAGCGTATTCGTCTTGGGTCCTTAGAACCAAAGGTTGTGACAGAAGAGTTTGCATCGGAACTTAGTAAATTAGAAAAGGTATGTCCACATTTTCACCTTTCTCTGCAAAGTGGATGCGATGCGACCTTACAGCGAATGAATCGCAAATACTCTGCAGAAGAATATGAAACGGGATGCAATATCCTTCGTAAATATTTTTCTCATCCAGCCATTACGACAGATGTTATCGTTGGTTTTCCGGGAGAAACGGAAGAGGAATTTGCTATTACAAAGGCATTTGTAGAGAGAATCCATTTTTATGAAATGCATATTTTCCAGTATTCAAAACGTCAGGGAACGAGAGCGGCAGTAATGAAAGATCAGATTCCAGAAAATGACAAAAAGGTGCGAAGTGCTGAGTTAATTGCATTAGGAGAGCGAATGTCTCAGGAATTCCGTCAGTACTATCTTGGAAAAGAAGAAGAGGCACTTTTTGAGGAAGAAGCAGAAATAGATGGAAATCAATACTATGTGGGATATACGAAAGAGTATGTTAAAGTAGCGAAGGCTTCGGATGTGCCATTGGATAATCAGTTAGTAAAAGGAACTCTTACGAAAAAGATAAATGATGAAATTTATCTTATGGAATAAGGTTGTATTTTTGGTTCATTTCGTTTACAATGTAAACAAGTAGGGCTTCGGAAATAAAGAACAAAAGCAAGGGCGTGAGATTATGCAGAATTTAAACCACACACAATATTTTAGAGTAGAAAAGGAACCGGAACTTCAGGTAAAAGACGTTCTGAAAGTTGTCTTTGAGGCAATGAAAGAAAAAGGCTATAACCCTGTAAATCAGATTGTTGGTTATATTATGTCAGGTGATCCAACTTATATCACCAATCATAACAATGCCAGAAGTCTGATTATGAAGGTAGAAAGAGATGAAGTAGTAGAAGAAATCTTAAGAGCCTATATAAAGAACGAAGACTGGGCATAGTCCGGTAGGTGATTTATGCGAATTTTAGGATTGGATTTTGGAACAAAGACAGTTGGCGTAGCAGTAAGTGATGAGCTTTTGATTACAGCTCAGGGCGTGGAGATTATCCGACGCGAGAAGCCAGCAAAATTACGTCAGACTTTGGCTAGAATCGATGAGTTGGTAGGCGAGTACGGTGTTGAAAAAATAGTACTTGGCTACCCTAAAAATATGAATAATACGGAAGGCGAACGTTGCGAAAGAACGAAAGAATTCAAGGAAATGTTAGAAAAACGTACGGGACTTGAAGTGGTGCTTTGGGACGAGCGTCTGACTACGGTGGCTGCGGATAATTCCATGATGGAAATGGGAATTCGCCGTGAACACCGCAAAGAATATGTAGATGAGATTGCGGCAATATTTATATTACAGGGATACTTGGATTTTCTTGCCAATCAGGCGAAGTAGTTTGGTTGGAAAGCAAATGGAGTGTCCATTTTGTATTGCCTGAAAAGTATAAAAGAGGTGTAATATGGAAAAAGTAAAATTTACAGATCCTGAAACACAGGAAGTAGTAGAATTTGTAGTAGAAGAAGAAACACAGTTGAACGGAACAAAATATCTTTTGGTTTCTGAAGATGCAGAAGATGGCACATTAGATGCCTATATTTTAAAAGAAGTTGTTGATCAGAACGAGGAAGTACTTTACGAAGTGGTAGAAGATGAAGTGGAATTCATGGCGCTTGCAAAAGTATTTACTGAGCTGACTGACGAGGAGACGGACATCGAGTATTAGATCGGCAGGAGGAAATATGAACGAAAACGCAAAAAGCAAACTAAAGATAATACCTTTAGGTGGCATGGAGCAAATCGGCATGAATATTACTGCGTTCGAATATGAAGACAGTATTATTGTTGTGGATTGTGGCTTAGCGTTTCCTGAAAATGATATGTTAGGAATCGACCTGGTAGTTCCAGATGTAACATATCTAAAGGAAAACATTGATAAAGTAAAAGGATTTTTTATTACACATGGACATGAAGATCATATAGGAGCGATTCCTTATGTGCTTCGTGATATTAATGTTCCTATTTATGCGACCAAGCTTACAATAGGACTTATCGAAAATAAATTAGAAGAGCATGAAATGCTCGGCAAAGTAAAATGTAAAGTTGTAAAATACGGACAGCATATCAATATTGGATGTTTCCGTGTAGAATTTATCCGCACAAACCACAGTATTCAGGATGCGGCTGCTTTGGCAATTTATTCGCCAGCGGGTATCGTGGTGCACACTGGGGACTTTAAAGTAGATTATACCCCAGTGTATGGAGATGCGATCGATTTGGCACGTTTCGGCGAAATCGGTAAAAAGGGTGTATTAGCACTGATGTGTGATAGTACCAATGCAGAACGTTCTGGCTTTACGCAGTCCGAAAAGAGTGTGGGTGCTGTATTGGACAATATTTTTGAGAATCATAGAAATCAGAGAATTATCATTGCGACCTTTGCGTCCAATGTTGACCGTGTACAACAGATTATCAATTCCGCAGAAAAATTTGGTAGAAAGGTAGCCATTGAAGGACGCAGTATGGTGAATACCATCGATATTGCAGCGAAATTAGGTTACTTATCTCTTCCTGAAAATATATTAATCGAAGGCGAAATGCTTCGCAATTATCCGGATGAGCAGACAGTTATTATTACGACTGGTAGTCAGGGTGAATCGATGGCGGCACTTTCCCGCATGGCAAACAGTACACATCGTAAAATCACGATTAAGCCGAATGATTTAATTGTATTCAGTTCATCACCTATTCCAGGAAATGAAAAATCTGTTACTGGAGTTATCAATGAATTGATGCGTAAGGGTGCGGATGTTATTTTCCAGGATGTACACGTTTCAGGTCATGCCTGCAAAGAAGATATCAAATTGATTTATTCATTGGTAAATCCGAAGTATAGTATTCCTGTTCATGGCGAATATAAACACCTGATTGCACAGGCGAAAATTGCTGAGGAACTGGGATATGACAAAGAAAATATCAAGATTCTTTCTTCCGGCGATGTGTTAGAGTTGGATGAAGAGAGTGCAGAAATCACAGGGCGTGTTCAGGTCGGCAATGTAATGGTAGATGGAAATGGTGTTGGCGACGTAGGCAATATTGTTATTCGAGACAGACAACGCCTGGCTGATGACGGTATTATTATTGTTGTTATGACATTGGATAGTGTGACAGGACTTGTGTTAGATGGACCAGATATTGTTTCACGAGGATTTGTATATGTAAGAAATTCAGAAACACTGATGGACGAAATGCAGAAAGTCGTAGACGATACTATGGAAACAATCATGGATCGACGTATTACAGACTGGAGCAAGATAAAAACAGAAGTGAAAGATGCAGTTGGTGAGTTTGTATGGAAGGAGACAAAGCGTCGTCCTATGATTTTGCCAATCATCATGGAAGTATAGGAGTAACAGATGGATATTAACAAAGTGATTTTCCGAGGCATAAAAGTAGGGATGATTCTTGTAGTGGTACTTCTTATTGTGTATTGTACGATGCAAGCCAGCTTTGCAGCCTTCGACTTTGGATATCGTTATGCAATAGAAAGCTTGATAGATAACCCAACGGAAAATACGGAAAGTACAGGTAAATAACAGTGGTAGTAGATGAGCGTCTGGTAACATATATCAACTCACTAGACCGAGGGAATACCGCGATTCTCGATACCATAGAAAGAGAAGCTCTGGATTCTTATGTTCCGATTATTCGGAAAGAAATGCAGAGCTTTTTGAAATTGCTTTTGGCGATGCAGAAACCCAAACGCATCTTAGAAGTAGGGACAGCGGTAGGATTTTCTGCGATTTTGATGGCAGAATATAATCCGGAAGCATGTGAGATTGTTACCATAGAAAATTATGACAAAAGAATTCCGATAGCACGAGAAAATTTTGTGTGCGCAGGAAAAGAAAAGCAGATTACACTTATCGAAGGGGATGCGACTGAAGTGCTCAAAACCTTGGAAGACCCTTTTGATATGATTTTTATGGATGCTGCGAAGGGACAGTATATCAACTTTATGCCGGATATCCTTCGACTTTTAAAAAAGGATGGCGTGTTGGTATCAGACAATGTGTTGCAGGATGGCGATATCATCGAGTCTCATTTTGTTGTGACACGAAGAAATCGCACGATTCATAAGAGAATGCGAGAATATTTATATGAGCTGACACATCGTGACGATTTGGTCACTGCGGTGTTGCCGATTGGTGATGGAATAACGGTCAGCACAAAGGTGGAATAATATGAGAAAAATCGAGTTATTATGTCCAGCGAGCAGTCTGGAAGTATTAAAAATTGCCGTTATTTTTGGTGCAGATGCGGTATATATCGGAGGGGAAGCCTTTGGACTTCGTGCGAAAGCCAAGAACTTTTCGCCAGAAGAAATGGCGGAAGGGATACATTTTGCCCATGAACATGGGGTAAAAGTATATGTAACTGCAAATATTTTGGCGCACAACTATGATTTAGACGGTGTACGTAGATATTTTGAAGAATTGAATAATATGAAGCCAGACAGACCGGATGGGCTTATTATTGCTGATCCGGCGATTTTTATGCTGGCAAAAGAGGTGTGTCCGGATATTGAACGCCACATTAGTACACAGGCGAATAATACCAACTATGGAACCTTCAATTTCTGGTATCAGATGGGAGCGAAGCGTGTGGTAACCGCACGTGAGCTTTCACTTCGCGAAATTAGAGAAATTCGTGACAATATTCCAGAGGATATGGATATTGAGACTTTTATCCATGGTGCAATGTGTATTTCATATTCTGGCAGATGTCTGCTGTCAAACTTCTTCACAGGAAGAGATGCAAACAAAGGTGCCTGCACCCATCCATGTCGTTGGAAATATGCGGTTATGGAAGAGAAGCGCCCAGGCGAATATTTCCCAGTATACGAAAACGAACGTGGCACATACATCTTTAACTCTAAAGATTTGTGCATGATTGAGCATATCCCTGATTTGATTGAAGCTGGTATCGATAGCTACAAAATCGAAGGGCGTATGAAAACCGCCCTTTACGTTGCGACAGTAGCACGTACCTATCGTAAGGCAATCAACGATTATCTGGAATCGCCAGAGAAATATCAGGAAAATATGCCATGGTATCTGGATCAGATTAGTAATTGTACGTATCGTCAGTTCACCACAGGATTTTTCTATAACAAGCCAACCAACGAAACACAGATTTACGATAATAACACCTATGAAAAAGGCTACACTTATCTTGGTTTTGCAGGACCAAAGAACGAAGAGGGGCTGTATCGTATCGAGCAAAGAAATAAATTCTCCGTAGGAGAAGAAATCGAAGTTATGAAGCCAAACGGCGACAATATCGTCGTAACAGTAAAACGCATGGTGGACGAAAAAGGTCAGGAAATGGAGTCCTGCCCTCATCCACAGCAGGTATTCTACTTGGACCTTGGTATCGAATTGGATGAATACGATATCTTAAGACGACAGGAAGAGGAGAAAATAGCACTTGAGTAAAGAATTCATCTACTGTCAACGAGACATTCCCAAAGAGAAATGGCGTTATGGATTTCGCTCCAGTGCAGCCACTGGCTGTGGTTGGATAGCGACCTATAATGCATTGCTTGTATTGGGAAAATATATTGCGCCAGAAAAATTAATCCGCTTTTATGAACGTCAGCTTCCATTGATTCATGGAAATACAGGGACCAGTATTTTAGCACCAGCCATCTTTTTCAAAAGACATGGATATGATGTAAGATGTACTGCTATTCGTACTCATTATGATGAATTGGTGGAATCCTCAGATGTATGCATTCTCTATTTTTGGTGGTGTCGTAAGTGGGCAGCAGGTGCTCATTTTGTGACCTTACATAAAACCGAGGATGGTATTATCGGTTATAATACTTATCGAAATTCCAAAGGACCAGACTATTACGGAGAGAGCCTGGATGCTTTTTTGAAAAAGAAGAAATACTTTGGTACAGTATTGATTGGAATAAAGAAAAAATAATAAAAGCCCGTGCTGGATGATTGTCACTAGCACGGGCTAAAATTATGCCTATTTATAAAATTCTACGATTCGATCTATACGACTGCTCATGTTTTCCAGTAAAGCATCCAGGACTGTGATAGCAGCCATTGTTTCTACGACAACTACTGCACGTGGTACGATAATAGGGTCGTGGCGACCATGAATTTCAATATTGATATCTTCGCCAGATTTGTTTACGGTATGCTGAGGTGCAGCAATGGATGGTGTAGGTTTAATGGCAACACGCATAGTTAGTGGAGCACCATCCGTCATTCCTCCCAGAGTTCCACCAGAATGGTTGGAGGTTTTGATAGGTTTGCGGGATGCACCTGCCATCACAAAGGAGTCGTTATTTTCCAAACCGGTAGCAGTGGCTACCCCAAAACCATCACCGATTTCAAATCCTTTGACAGAGCCAATGGAAAACATCGCTTTTGCAAGGTTTGCATCGATTTTGTCGAAGACTGGTTCACCCAGTCCTACAGGGAGGCCATTTACTTCACAGTATATGATACCACCAGAGGAGTTCTTTTCTTCTAATAATTTCTCCAAATAAGCAGAAGCTTTTGCGGCAGCAACGGCATCTGGCATATATAATTTATTATTTTGGATTTCTGCTACATCAAAATGCTCTTTGGAAATTTTAACTGGTCCGATGGATTCGGAATAAGTCAGGAAAGAAATTCCCATTTGTTTTAGTAGTTTGATTGCAATCGCACCAGCGGCCACACGTCCAATCGTTTCACGGCCAGAGGAACGTCCGCCACCGCGATAGTCACGGAAACCATATTTTTCATCAAAAGGATAATCTGCATGTCCAGGGCGATAGTAGGATGCGATTTCGCTATAATCCTTGGATTTTTGATTTTCATTCCAAACCACCATAGAAATTGGAGTGCCAGTGGTTTTCCCTTCAAATACACCCGACAGAATTTCTACCGTATCACTTTCTTTTCGAGGTGTTGTGAACTTGGATTGACCCGGTTTTCTACGATCTAAAAAGATTTGGATATCCTCTTCACAGAGTGGAAGTCCAGCAGGGCAGCCATCCACTACCACACCGATTCCTTTTCCATGAGACTCTCCCCATGTGGTTACTCGAAACAATTTTCCAAACGTTGATCCAGCCATACAATACACCTACTTTCAACTTTAGTTTTTTCTTTTAATTATCTCCTAATTTACCATATATACCTTGACGTTTCAACTAAACATTTCTTATAATATCCATAACCTAAGTTTCCTGTATCAAATATATAAAAGGCGAGGTTAAGCAACTTGTTGCCTCGAGCCGTTGTATATTTGATACAGGAAACGTAGAATATAGAATAATTAAGAAACGTAATATTGAAAGGACATATATATGGCAAAATATGAATTGTTAAAAGAAGAAGGCCGTGCAAAACGTGCCGTTATTCATACTGTGCACGGAGATATTCAGACTCCAGTATTTATGAATGTAGGTACAGTAGCGGCGATTAAAGGGGCAGTATCTACACAGGATTTAAAAGATGTAAAATGTCAGGTGGAATTATCCAATACCTATCATTTGCATGTAAGAACAGGAGACAAGCTTATCAAAGAAGTGGGCGGACTCCATAAGTTTATGGTTTGGGATAGACCTATCCTTACCGATTCCGGCGGATTTCAGGTATTTTCTTTGGCGGGACTTCGCAAGATTAAAGAAGAGGGGGTATACTTCAATTCTCACATTGATGGCCGCAAGATTTTTATGGGACCAGAAGAAAGTATGCAGATTCAGTCCAATCTAGGTTCTACTATCGCAATGGCATTTGATGAATGTCCATCTAGTGTGGCAGAACGCAAATATGTAGAAGATTCTGTGGCACGTACTACGAGATGGTTAGAGCGTTGCAAAACAGAAATGGCACGCCTGAACAGTCTGGAAGATACAGTGAATAAAGAACAGCTTTTGTTCGGTATCAATCAGGGTGCTATTTTTGAGGATATACGTATTGACCATGCCAAACGTATTTCTGAGATGGATTTGGATGGTTACGCTGTGGGCGGACTTGCAGTAGGGGAGTCTCACGAAGATATGTATCATATTTTGGATGTGACAGTACCACATTTGCCAAAGAATAAACCAACTTACCTTATGGGTGTGGGGACACCTGCAAATATTTTGGAGGGTGTAGAACGTGGTATTGATTTCTTCGATTGTGTATATCCTACTAGAAATGGCCGCCATGGACATTTGTACACCAATCATGGCAAAATCAATCTCTTTAACCAGAAATATGAAAAGGATATGCGTCCAATTGAAGAGGGCTGTCAGTGTCCAGCTTGTAAGCATTACAGTCGTGCCTATATTCGTCATCTTCTTAAAGCAAAGGAAATGCTAGGAATGAGATTATGTGTATTGCATAACTTGTATTTCTATAATACGATGATGGAAGAAATCCGAGATGCCTTAGATAATGGACGTTTCCATGCATATAAGGAAGAAAAACTATACAATATGTCACAAGGGCAGAAATAATTGGTAAAAAGACTTGCCCCAAGAGAAAAAGTTTAGTATACTTTGTAACAGAGTTTAAAAATAGGAGGAAGAATTGATGTACTCAATTTTATTGTCAACACCATCTACAGGTGATATGTTAGTTTCAACAGTATTACCAATGATTTTACTGTTTGCATTTATGTATTTTATTATGATTCGTCCACAGCAGAAAGAAGAAAAGAAGAAAAATCTTATGCTTAGCGAATTAGCAGTAGGTGATACAGTGCTTACAACAAGTGGCTTTTATGGAACTATCATCGACATTTCAGATGACACAGTTATTGTTGAATTTGGTAACAACAGAAACTGCCGTATTCCAATGCAGAAAGCAGCAGTAGCTATGGTTGAAAAACCAGAAGACGCTCAGTAATTTAAAATGAGAGGAAAAGGGGTCACCATTTTGGATGACCCCTTCTTTTATTATGAAGAAGATACTTTATTTTTTAAAAGATTATAAAAAAGAATCTGTGATAGCACCGCTATTTAAGATGTTGGAAGCTATCTTTGAACTTATCGTGCCTCTGGTGGTGGCACAGATTATTGATATCGGTATCAACAATGGGGATAAGGGATATATTTTTCAAAGATGTGGTGTTTTAATTCTCTTAGCAGTGATTGGATTGGTATGTGCGATTAGTGCACAATATTTTGCGGCAAAAGCAGCAGTGGGATTTGCAACTCAGCTACGTAGTGCCTTGTTTGCTCATATTCAGAAATTATCCTTTGCAGATTTGGATGAGATCGGGACTTCGACACTGATTACCCGAATGACCAGTGATGTCAATCAGCTGCAGTCTGGGGTAAATATGGTATTGCGTCTATTTATGCGTTCGCCGTTTGTGGTATTTGGTGCCATGATTATGGCATTTACTGTGGATGTAAAAGCGGCGATTGTATTTGTGGTAGCGATTCCGTTGTTATCCATCGTGGTGTTCGGAGTAATGGTAATCACGATTCCGCTGTACAAAAAAGTACAGGCTGCCCTAGATCGTGTGCTGGGAAAAACGCGTGAAAACCTTTCGGGTGCCCGTGTGATTCGTGCTTTCAACAAAGAAGAGCAGGAAATTCAGGAATTTAATGAAAGTAATGAAGTGCTTACAGATGTTCAGCTCTTGGTTGGACGTATTTCTGCACTGATGAATCCAGTTACATTAATTATTGTAAATGTAGCTACGATTATTATCATTTGGATTGGTGCAGGTCAGGTCTATGAGGGTGTTATTAGCCAGGGCGAGGTTGTTGCTTTGGTAAATTATATGTCCCAAATTTTAGTAGAGCTGGTGAAACTGGCAAATCTGATTATTTTGATTACAAAAGCGGTGGCGTGTGGTAATCGTGTGGCTGATGTGCTGGAAAAAGAACCAACGATTACAGATGTTGCGGGTGAACCAATCTTAAGAGTGGCGGAAACCTCTGATATAATGGTAGAATTCCAGGATGTTTCATTTTCTTACGGAACAAGCAGCGAAGAGGCTTTAAAAGATATCTCTTTCTCTGCAAAAAAAGGCCAGACGATTGGTATTATCGGTGGTACAGGCTCTGGAAAAAGTACATTGGTGAATTTGATCCCACGTTTTTATGAAACTGAAAAAGGTTTCGTAAAAGTGGATGGGGTGGATGTCAAGGAGTATTCTTTGGTGCAGCTTCGTGAAAAGGTTGGCATGGTGCCTCAAAAAGCAGTTCTTTTCCATGGAACGATTGCAGAGAATCTGCGTTGGGGAAATCCAGAGGCCAGTGAGGAAGAGCTTTGGAAGGCGATAGAGCTTGCACAGGCTACAGATGTGGTGCATGGAAAAGAAGACGGTTTGAGTTACATGGTGGAACAAGGTGGCAGAAATCTTTCCGGTGGACAGCGTCAGCGACTTACGATTGCAAGAGCACTTGTGAAGAATCCTGAGATTTTAATCTTGGATGATAGTGCTTCGGCATTGGATTTTGCTACCGATGCGAAACTTCGTGCAGCTCTCGCAACGATTGCAGAAACCAGAACAATTTTTATCGTGTCACAGCGAACCTCTTCTATTCAGCATGCAGACCTCATTCTTGTGTTAGAGGATGGAGAAGCAGTTGGTATGGGAACCCATGCTGAGTTGTTAGATTGCTGTGAAGTATATCGAGAAATATATGACTCCCAGTTCAAACAGGAAGAAAGGGGGCAGAAGAATGGTTAGAAAAGTATTGCGTTATATGAAAAAGTATATTCCGTTATTGGTGATTTCCATTCTGCTGGCTACGGTAACGGTAGCTATGACTCTGTATTTTCCTATTTTGACGGGAAATGCGCTTGATTTGATTATAGAAACAGGGGAAGTAGATTTCGCTGGAATTACAGAAATTATAAAGAAAGCCATTGTAGTAATCGCAATAAGCGCGGTTGCACAATGGATTATGAATGTATGCAATAACCGCATGACCTATCATATCGTGATGGATATTCGAAAGGATGCCTTCCAAAAGCTGGAAAAGCTTCCGTTGGGATATATCGATAGCAAATCCCATGGGGATATCATCAGCCGTGTGATTGCAGATGTGGATACTTTTGCAGAAGGTCTGTTGATGGGATTTACTCAGTTGTTTTCAGGGGTAGCTACCATTGTCGGAACCTTATTGTTTATGTTGTCACTGGATTTTAAGATTACATTGGTAGTGGTTGTAATTACGCCGGTTTCTCTATTTGTTGCAAGCTTTATTGCGAAGAAAACCTATTCTATGTTCCAACTGCAGTCTAAGACCAAAGGGGAACAGACGGCTCTTATCAATGAAATGATAGAAAATCAAAAGGTGGTACAGGCTTTTTCGCATGAGGATGAAGTACAAGAAGAGTTTGAAGAAATCAATAATCGTTTGGAGAAGTATTCTCTAAATGCAACGTTTTTCTCCAGTTTGGTAAATCCATCCACCAGATTTGTAAATAGTTTGGTATATGCAGCAGTAGGTATCTTTGGTGCATTGTCTGCTATCGCGGGGGGCATTTCTGTCGGTCAATTGTCTTGCTTTTTGACTTATGCAAATCAGTATACCAAACCGTTTAATGAAATTTCAGGTGTTGTGACTGAGCTGCAGAATGCATTGGCTTGTGCAGCACGAATCTTTGAATTGATTGAAGAAGAGGCAGAAGTGCCAGATGCAAAAGATGCTTACGAATTAGAGCAGGCGAGCGGAAGGGTTCGTATTGAAAATGTAAACTTTTCCTATACGCCGGAGCAGAAATTAATCGAGAATTTTAATCTGCAGGTAACGCCAGGGCAGCGAGTGGCGATTGTTGGCCCAACAGGCTGTGGAAAGACCACATTTATCAATCTGCTTATGCGTTTTTATGATGTGAACAGTGGTAGTATTTCGCTTGGTGAGACTGGAAATGCGAGCGAGGAAGACCTCTATGACATTAATTCGATTACTAGAAAAAGTCTTCGCAATAACTATGGTATGGTCCTTCAGGAAACATGGTTAAAGAAGGGGACCATTCGTGAAAATATCTGTATGGGTAAGCCAGAGGCAACCGAGGAAGAAATGATTGCGGCTGCAAAGGCAGCACATGCCCATAGCTTTATCAAACGTTTACCACAGGGCTATGATACGGAAATTCTAGAGGATGGGGGTAATCTTTCGCAAGGACAAAAACAGCTGCTTTGCATCGCAAGAGTAATGCTTTGCCTGCCACCAATGTTGATTTTAGATGAGGCGACTTCATCGATCGATACGAGAACGGAAATGAAAATTCAAAAGGCATTTCTGACCATGATGGAAGGACGTACTAGTTTTATCGTTGCCCATCGATTATCAACGATTCGTGAAGCGGATGTGATTTTGGTTATGAAAGAGGGCAAAATCATTGAGCAGGGAACGCATGAAGAACTCCTCGCGAAAAATGGTTTTTACGCAACTCTTTATAATAGTCAGTTTGCCACGGTATAATGTGAAAAGGATGTGTAGATATGAACAGCCAGTTTTTATCGTGTGAATTATGCCCACGTGGCTGCAAAGTAAATCGCGAAGAAGAAAACATCGGTGTATGTAAGGTGCCAGCAAAGCTAAAGGTGGCTCGGGCGGCACTTCATTTCTGGGAGGAAACCTGCATCAGCGGAAAGCATGGTTCGGGTGCAGTGTTTTTAAGTGGCTGTTCCATGCATTGTGTATATTGCCAGAATAAAGATATTGCACAAGGCACGATAGGGAAAGAAATCCCTAGAGAACGCCTGCTGGAGATTTTTCTTGAACTACAGGCAAAGGGGGCAAATAATATCAACCTGGTTACGCCAGGCCATTATATGCCACATATTGTGTGGGCGGTGGAGCAGGCGAGAAATCAGGGATTGCATATCCCGATTGTATATAATACGAGCAGTTACGAAAAAGTAGATACATTGAAACAATTAGAGGGAATTGTAGATGTGTATTTACCGGACTTTAAATATTGGAGTTCTGAGATTGCCGCAAAATACTCCTATGCTCCAGACTATCCAGAGGTAGCAAAGGCGGCGATTGAAGAAATGGTGCGGCAGCAACCCAATGCGGTATTTTCCTATGATGAAGAGCAGAATGTAGATTTGATACAAAAAGGTGTTATTGTACGACAGTTATTGCTTCCGGGGCAGTTGCAGGATGCGAAGCAGATTGTCAAATATTTGCATGAAACTTATGGCAATCAGATATATCTTAGTTTGATGAGTCAATATACACCGCTTGCACATGTGGAAAAATATCCAGAATTAACTCGCAAAGTAAGTAGACGAACGTATGAGAAATATGTAGACTATGCCATCGAACTTGGTGTAGAAAATGGGTACATCCAAGAGGAGGATGTGGCAGAAGAAAGCTTTATTCCAGCATTTGATGGAGAGGGCGTATAGTTATATTGAAAGATAAAGGAGTATTTTATGAGATATCCGGAATTTTTAAAAGAGAACGGAACCATTGGTTTTGTGGCACCATCTTTTGGATGTGCGATTGAGCCATATCATACTGCATTTCATAATGCATTAAAGAGATGGAATGAGATGGGATATGGAACCCATTTGGGACCGAACTGTTTTGCTTCTAGTGGAATTGGGATTAGTAATGACCCAAGTCTTTGTGGGGCGGAATTAAATGAATGGTATTGCTCAGAAGAAAATGATATCATCATTTCCTGCGGCGGTGGAGAGCTGATGTGTGAGGTTGTGCCATATATGGATTTTGCACGTATGAAACAGGCGAAGTCAAAGTGGTATATGGGTTTTTCGGATAATACGAACTTTACCTTTTTATCAGCAACATTGATGGATACTGCAGCAATTTATGGCCCATGTGCAGCGGCCTTTGGGATGGAGCCTTGGCATGCATCGATTCAGGATGCCTGGGATTTGCTTTGCGGAGAAACAGATAGCGTAAAAGGCTATGACTTATGGGAAAAAGAAGGGCTTAAGGATGAAGAACATCCGCTTTTACCATACCATGTCACAGAACCGAGAGTGACTCGCTCATATATTTGTAAAGAGGGAAAGGCACAGGAGGTTGCCCATGCCTCGATTGAAATCGAAGGACGTTTGATTGGTGGATGTATGGATATTTTGCAGATGTATCCAGGAACGTCTTTTGATAAGGTGAAAGAATTCAATGAAAAATATCAGAAAGATGGATTTATCTGGTTCATGGAATCCTGTGATTTGAATATTATGTCTATTCGTCGTGCCATTTGGCAGATGAAACAGGCAGGATGGTTCGAACATATGAAGGGCTTTTTGATTGGTCGCCCACTTTGTTATGGCGAGGAAGCCTTTGGCATCGATCAGTATCGCGCTGTGACGGATTTGCTATCGGAATATAATGTTCCGATTATTATGGATTTAGATATCGGACATCTTGCACCAATGATGCCAATGATTTGCGGAAGTACCGCAAAGGTTAGTATCGAAGGCAACGATGTGACAATACAGTACACATTCCAATAAACTATAAAAGGGGCTGTCGACAAATTACTATTTTGCGACAGCCCTTTAAATGAAAAACTAAATGCAAGGTCAAATATACTCAAATGAAAATGCATCTTAAAAATGGCTGAAAATCGTCTTAGAAAGGTGTATAATGTAACAAAAAACTGTTGGTTATACATTTTTCTGAGCATAGCAAACAGAT
>JAFUPI010000043.1 GCA_017481285.1 Agathobacter sp.
GTTGCAAACAATTCGCTTTCCGTTTCAGAAGAATTAGAATTGGTTTCTACCATCAATTCACAGAAAACAACGGTAGATAATGCACAGAACAGAGTAGATTCTTACAAATCCAGAGTAGAATCCTTGGAAGACGCCGATACTTCGAATTTGGAAGATGCAAAAGAAAATTATGCAGAACAGATGGACAATACCATTGAAGGTTACGAGGAACGTTTAGATGCATTGCAGGAACAGAAGGATGACTGTACCATTCGTGCAGGTATTAGCGGAGTGGTTACGGCAGTTAATGTTTCCGAAGGAAGCAACTTTAATGGTGGAACGATTGCGAGCATTGAAGGCGTGGATCGTTTTATTGTAGAAGCACAGGTGGAAGAATATGATGTGGCAGACATTGCCATAGGAATGAAAGTGCTGGTAAAAACAGACGCGACTAGAGACGCAGAAATAGAAGGTGTGATTACATATGTAGCACCTCGTGCAACCAATAGCGGAAGTTCTTCCATGAGTGGATTGTCCAGCCTCATGGGCGGCATGGATACCAGCAGCTTCAGTAGTAGCAGTGGAAGTGCAACTTATCTCGTAAAGATTGAATTAAAAGAACAGAATGATAGACTGCGTCTCGGCATGAATGCAAAGACCAGTATTATTACGGAAGAAAGCGTTGATGTATGGTCTGTCCCTTATGATGCAGTATATACCAGAACAGATGGTACTAGTTATTTGGAAGAAGTAGTTGGAAAAGATGAAGATGGCAATTATGTTACCAAAGAATTGGATGTTACTGTAGGCTTACAGGGAACTTATTATGTAGAAATTATTTCAGATAAAGTGACAGAACAGACTGAAATTTTAGTTCCAGATGCACAGGGCAATAGTTCAATCGAAGAACTTCTTAATATGATGGGTGCAGGTGCAGGGATTTAAAGTGCAGACTGCATTTTAAGAAAGGTAAAATAGATATGGCCTCAATTATTAAATTGGAAAATATCGTCAAGAAATTCTATATTGGGGAGCCAAACGAATTGGAAATTTTACATGGAGTTTCTCTCGAGGTAAAAGAGGGAGAATTTCTCTCTATCGTAGGACCTTCTGGTTCAGGAAAGTCCACCCTGATGAATTTGATTGGCGTTTTGGATCGTCCTACTTCTGGCAGCTATTATCTGGATGGAATCGACGTGGAACAAGCACATGACAATGATTTGTCTGATATCAGAAGCCAGAAAATTGGTTTCGTATTTCAGACCTATAATCTGATTCCCAAAACCAATGCACTTCGAAATGTGGAATTGCCAATGCTTTATGCGGGTGTTCCAAAGGCAGAACGCAGAAGAAGGGCGCAGGAATTGTTGGAATTGGTAGAAATGTCAGATCGTGCAAATCATTTGCCGGAAGAACTTTCCGGTGGTCAGAAGCAGCGTGTGGCGATTGCCCGTGCTATGGCAAATAATCCGGCGATTATTTTGGCGGACGAACCAACGGGTGCGTTAGACACCAAAACAGGACGACTGGTTATGGATTTATTCCATAAATTAAATGAAGAACAGCACAAAACAATCGTGTTAATTACACATTCGCCGGAATTGGCGGAGGAGACAGACCGTATTATTTCGATTCGAGATGGTAATATTGTGTCTGAAGTAGTAAAACGAGATGTGGACAGCAAACGGAAAGCCACAGTGGAAGGGCAGGTGTTGTAGATATGTTATTAGGTGAAAATATCACACTTGCCATTACCAGTTTGAAATCGAATAAGATGCGTGCATTGCTTACCATGCTGGGTATTATCATCGGTATTGCTGCAGTTATTGCAATTTTTACAGTAGGTAATTCATTGACGATTTCCATTGAGGAAAGTTTACAGTCCATGGGTTCCAATGACGTATATGTGGTGGTAAGTGAGCGTAGTCAGGAGCATGACTACAGCCAGAAAATAGATGGTGCGGAATATCCAGTTTCTGATTCAGATGCAGAAATGACAGATTCGGATTACATTACCAGTGAAATGATTCGAGAAATGTATGAACGTTTTGATGATGATATTTATGCCATCAATATTTCGCATTCTGCGGGTAGAGGAACGGCAGAATACAGAGATGTTTCTGGACGAGTTTCTCTCGTGGGAACTACGGTCGGGTATTTTATTACCTCGCCAATTGATATTGTAGCAGGAACGATGCTTTCCCAGCAGGACTACAATGGACAGCGCATGAGTTGCCTGGTACAGGAAGATTTCGCAGAGGATATGTTTGGTGAAGTAAGTGATGCGGTTGGCAAGGTGATAGATGTTGAGTTAGAAGATAGCAATGTTTCTCTTACTATCGTAGGTGTTTATAAGAGTGCCAGTGCTTCTGGAATGAGCGGCATGAGTATGTTAAGCTTAGGTGGAAGTACTGTGTATTTACCTTTGCAAACTGCTATGGCAATTACCCATTCCAAGGATCAGTTTTCGACCATTCGAGTAAGTGCAGCAGTTGGTGTAGATACAGAACAGCTTTCGAAAAATATCAAGAGTTTTTACGAACCATATTATCGTAATAACACCGATTTCGAAGTAACGGTTATGACACTGGAAAGTATGATTGCAATGCTAACCAGTATGTTAGATACCATTACATTGGCGATTTCCATTGTTGCGGGTATTGCTCTTTTGGTAGGTGGTATTGGCGTAATGAATATTATGCTGGTATCGGTTACGGAACGTACTAGAGAAATCGGTACAAGAAAGGCATTGGGTGCGAAAAATTCATCCATCCGTGCACAGTTTATTGTAGAAGCAATTATTATTTGTCTGATTGGTGGTATCATAGGACTGATTTTAGGTATTACGGCAGGTGTTCTTTTATCAAATTACATGGGATATCCTGCAATGCCATCGATTAGCGGAATCATAATCTCTCTCGCCTTCTCTATGGGTATCGGATTATTCTTCGGATACTTCCCAGCGAATAAGGCGGCACAGATGAATCCAATTGATGCGTTGAGATACGAATAACGCAGGAAGTTAGATTATTTAAATACTACGAAAACGCAGACCTTGTATATAGATACAAGGTCTGCGTTTCGTACTTTTTGGAAAGAACTAACTTTCTATGGTATTCATTATTCAAATGGTTATAGAGAAAAAGCCGAGAACATCGGATTTTATTCTTGTATGTATCTATTTGATTACCTCAATCTCGATAGGGTAAGTCATTTGTGCGGGAGCAGATTCTAAAATATCACCTGTAAAGGTAATTGAGATTTGATTTCCAATGGAAAGGTCTTCTAACTGAGCAGGAATGCCATTGATAAGGATAGTTGTATTGTCTTTTAAAAGTACTTGTGTTTGTTGAAAATAATCAGTATCTAGAGAATTTCCAATCATTATATAATTACATTCCAAATTAATGTTTACAATATATGCTGTCTCAGTATGTGTTTTTATTACTTCTATTTGAACAGGATGATGCATTTGTGCAGGTGCAGATTCTGCAATGCCACCTGTATAGGCGATTAAAATTAGGGTGCCGATAGCAAGGTCATCTATATTAGAGTAGTTTAAATCCATAAGTATACGAGTATCTTCTTTTAAAAATACTTCTGTTTGACAAAAATAATCTGTATTTAAGGTTTCTCCAATCATAATAGAATTGTTTTCTAAATCAATATCTAAAATATATGCAGTTTCTGAATCGGTGATATCCATTAAGTCATTTGTTTCATTAAAATCGGTATCTGTGATTGATTCAGAAGGTTTATTGCTGATTTCAGTTCCGCAAGAGCCTTTAGTGGGATTGCATGTGGAACATGATGAGGTAATGAACGTAATTGTCATACTAAGAATAGTTAAAAAAATTATGTTTTTTTTTCATGGTGTACCTCCTTTTTGTTATAGTATACACATTTAAGTGGTAGAAAACAAGAAAAAGTGCGACAATATGCATTCTAATTGCAAGTTGACAGAAAATGTTACAAGATGTTACAATTTATTATATCAAAGAAAGGAGGAGTTTTATGCGAAGAATTAAGGTATGGAAACGAATATCAGTGTTAATAGTTGCATGTTTGGTGATTGCTTTTTGGGGAGATATTAATTGCAATGCGGCAAATAAAGTGTACATTGAAACGGAGGATATAAACAACTCAAGTGAAACAGGGAGTTACCTGTTGGAGGATTGTGCTGTAGATGTGGAAATTAATAGTGTATGTGATGATGAATATATTCTCTTATTTACAATTACGAATACTGGTAGTTTAAATGTAAGTGATTGGAGTGTTGTATTTGAAGCGGAGTATAGCATTTGTTCCTTTAGCGATGTCACGATAACAGAAAATAATCAAATTAAACATATAGATTGTAAGGAGGATAATGCATATATTAGTAGTGGAGACTCTATTTCGTTTGAGATATTAGTTACGTACAATGATAGAATTGATAAAGAGACTATCTACAGAGTATATGGCAATTACTATACAAATGAGATATATGATGGTATAGATGAAGTTGAGTTTAAGGAAAATGTTGATGTTATAAAACATAATCTGGAAACAGGGGAGTATACGTTGGATATAATGGATGCTGATGAAGTGTTGCAATCATATCGAGGAGATATGGAGACAGAAGCAAATGGCATCTTTTTAAATGATATTGATTTTGCAGAGGAATATGCAGAGACGTATAGTATTATTGGTGATGATGCAAGAGAAAAAGTTACAAATGTTACATCGGTACCATATTCTGGAATTGCACTTTTGGTTGTTACGGATAATAATGGTGTTACAAAGAAAGGGACCGGGTTTGTAATTGGTGATAAGTATCTGGCTACTGCCGCACATGTTGTGTATCAAGCTCGAAGTGTAGAGGCATATTTTGGCGTTAATGGAATATATTTTACCCACTGTTATAATGCTACAGAACTAATGTGTTGTTCTGGGTATTCGCCAACGTCAATACCGGTGAATAATGATTGGGCGGTTGTTAAACTTGAGGAAAATGTCCATAGTAGCATAGGACGTTTTTTGATTGGATATACAACTTATGATTATCAGTTATATACTATGAATTATACAGTGTGTGGATATCCAGGGGACATGTATGTTTCTAATCCTAATGGAATATGTGGATACGAGATATATATGTATAAACATTTTTCGCCTTTGCATAGTTTCACAGATGATGTGTTATTTTATACAGCGGATACCAGTGCTGGACAAAGTGGTTCACCGGTTTATAATACACACACGAATACGGTATATGCAATTCATAATGGCGGAGATGGTGAAAAAAATTGTGGAAGACGGTTTACAGAAACATTATATGCTTATTTTAGAGCAGAGGGATTTATAGACTAGATTTTAAGATATAGAAGGATTTTGTAAAAATGGTGTAACTCATATCATGAGTTACACCATTTCATTTATATGCGTATATCAATATTTCCACCTAAATTTGGATTTACGGACTGTTCCATCATGCTAATCATCTGGGAATTCATGGCTTCGTTCATTTCCATCGCCTGATCCAGCATTTCAACACTAACAGCCTGTGCGACACTTCCAGTAGCGTATGGTCCATATGATTGTACTGCACTTAATGCAGAAGATACTGCTGCAATATCCATAAAAATCCCTCCTTTTTTATGTTGGAAATTTCCCTATATAAAGTATGGCATGAAAGTGTAGAAATAGCAACCGAAATTTGGATTATATTAGAAAAAATAATAAGAAAGTTTGGTAACATTTATTTGACGAATAAGCTTTGAGGTATTAATATTAGGTGGGTTTGTGTTATACTTATTCAGTATACGCAAGGCGAACAGAAATAACAGGAGGCGTAATTATGGGCGGATTTTTCGCAGTAGCGTCAAAAGAATCATGTGTAGTAGATTTGTTTTATGGAACGGACTATCATTCTCATTTGGGTACCAGAAGAGCGGGTATGGCAGTATATGGTGAGAATGGTTTTGATCGTGCGATTCATAATATTCAGAACTCACCATTTCGTACAAAATTTGAAAAGGATGTAGAAGAATTACAGGGAAATATGGGTATTGGCTGTATTTCTGATTTTGAGCCACAGCCTCTTTTGGTACATTCTCATTTGGGAAGCTTTGCAATTACAACAGTAGGTAAGATTGCAAATCAAGAGGAATTGGTGCGGGAGTGCTATGACTCTGGTAAAACTCACTTTTTGGAAATGAGCGGTGGAAGTATCAATCAGACAGAGGTTGCTGCTGCAATTATCAATCAGAAGGATACGATGCTGGAAGGCCTCCAGTATCTTCAGGAAAAAGTTGTAGGTTCTCTTAGTGTACTTATTTTAACCAAAGATGGTATTTATGCTTCGAGAGACCGTTTAGGACGTACTCCTATTATTGTGGGTAAAAAAGAAGATGCGTATTGTTTATCTTTTGAGAGTTTTGCATATTTGAATCTGGGTTATTTGGATTATAAAGAATTAGGACCAGCGGAAATCGTATTTATGACTGCGGATGGAGTAGAAACCTTGCAGGAACCTAGAGAAGAGATGAAGATGTGTTCCTTCCTTTGGGTGTATTATGGTTATCCTACTTCTACATACGAAGGGGTTAACGTAGAAGAGATGCGTTATGAAACTGGACGCCGTATGGCAGAGCGTGATGATGTAAAACCAGATTATTCTGCCGGAGTTCCAGACTCGGGTGTTCCAGCCGCAATCGGTTACTCAAACGAAGCAAAGATTCCATACACTCGTCCATTTATTAAATATACACCAACCTGGCCACGTTCTTTTACACCTACTAGTCAGGCACAGAGAAGTATGATTGCAAAGATGAAACTGATTCCAGTTCAGCCTTTGATTAAGGATAAGAAATTATTGTTAGTGGACGACTCCATCGTACGTGGAACTCAGCTTGGTGAAACGACAGAGTTCTTATATGAGAGTGGTGCAAAGGAAGTGCATGTGCGTCCAGCCTGCCCACCAATTATGTATGGATGTAAGTATTTGAATTTTTCACGTTCTTCTTCTGAAATGGAGCTGATTACCCGTCGTGTTATTTTGGAACGTGAAGGAAAGATTACGGATGCGTTGCTGGAAGAATATTCGAATCCAGATAGTGACAAATACAAAGCAATGGTGCAGGATATTTGTGATAAGTTAGGATTTACATCTTTGCAGTTCGCACGTTTGGACGATATTATCGCAGCAATTGGTTTAAATCCATGTAAGCTTTGTACTTACTGTTGGAATGGAAAAGAATAGAAAATGTAAATTTAGAGTCAGATGTGTGTTGCCATACATCTGACTTTTTTATAAAATAGGGATAGTGCGAAAGGAGATTTTCTATGCGTAGAATGGAATTTAAAATGGAACGTTCGGGACTTACACAAATCGGAGAAAGACTATCTGTAACCGAGGGGAAACTGCCGACTTCCTATTATTATACGATTGAGCATGCTATCGCCATGTCTGGAAACTATACCGTAAGTGAACGTTTGAAATCCAGAGAAGGTGTGGTAGTGGATATTATTGAAACTGAAAAAGGTTTCTTTGTGATTATGGAGTTTGATGAATAATGAAAATACTGCTTACTGCAATTAATGCAAAATACATTCATTCCAATTTGGCGGTGCATTCTTTGAAGGCATTTGCAAAAGAATATAAAGACATCGTGGAGATTGCGGAATTTACGATTAATAATCAGGCAGATTATATTTTAGAGGAAATATATAAGAGAAAGCCTGATGTACTGATGTTTTCCTGCTATATTTGGAATCTTTCGATGATAGAAGAGGTTATGAGGGAATTCCACAAGCTTTGCCCTACAGTGCCAATCTGGTTAGGAGGACCAGAGGTTTCTTTCGAGGTGGAAGATTTCTTGAAAAATCACCTAGAAGTAACAGGTGTTATGATGGGAGAAGGCGAGGAAACTTTCCGAGAATTGTGTGGATATTATGCAGATGATTCTGTACAAAAACCGGACAAGGCAGGACTGAAAGATATCTTGGGAATCGCTTATCGCTGTGGAAGTGAAGAAGAACCAAGATTTTGCGTGAATCCTTGGCGTTCTATTATGAATATGAGTGATATCCCATTTAGCTATGATAAAATGGAGGATTTTTCCAATCGAATTGTTTATTATGAAAGCAGCAGGGGCTGTCCATTTTCTTGCAGCTATTGTTTATCTTCGGTGGATAAGAAACTTCGTTTTCGAGATCTTTCATTGGTGAAGGAAGAACTTCAATTTTTTATAGACCAGAAAGTGCCTCAGGTGAAATTCGTGGACAGAACTTTTAACTGTCATCATGAACATGCTATGGAAATCTGGAAGTTTATTCACGAGCATGACAATGGTGTGACAAATTTTCATTTTGAAGTATCGGCAGACTTGCTCAACGAAGAAGAACTTGCGTTGATGGAGCAGATGCGTCCAGGTTTGATTCAGTTAGAGATTGGGGTACAGTCAACAAATGCACTTACGATACAGGAAATCAAGCGAACGATGAAGCTGGAACGCCTGAAAGAGATTGTGCGAAGAGTGAAGAGCTTTGGAAACATTCACCAACATTTGGATTTGATTGCAGGATTGCCATTTGAAGATTATAATACATTTCGAACATCTTTCGATGATATCTATGCTTTGCAGCCAAATCAGTTGCAGATGGGATTTTTGAAGGTGCTGAAAGGTTCCTATATGTTCGAGAAAGCAAAGGAATATGAGATTCTTTACCACGATAACCCACCTTATGAGGTGATGTCAACGAAGTGGTTATCTTATGAGGATGTCCTTCGAATGAAACGTGTGGAAGAAATGCTGGAAGTGTATTATAACAGTGGACAGTTTGAAATTACCATGAAAGTACTGGGGACTCATTTTGATAGTGCGTTTGATATGTTCCAAAGATTGGGAGACTTTTATGAAGCAAATGGTTACTTTGGCATGAGTCACTCGAGAATTAAACGTTGTGAAATTCTGATGGAGTTTTTGAAACAGGAATGGACGATGGATGAAATCCATGGTGACTGGTATGATTGTATCTGCCAGGCGTTAGTGTTTGATTTGTATTACAGGGAAAACTGTAAATCCCGTCCGGCATGGGCGATGATATATGAATATTTGAAACCATATGCGCGCCACTATTGCAAAAATGGGAAATTGTCCCATATAGAGATGTTTACTTACGATTTCCTTGGAGGGAATTATACATGTTTGGATGAGCCTGTGTTTGTGCTGTTTTCTTATGAACAGAGAGATCCACTGACACATCAGGCACAGGTGCAATATGTGTACCCAGAGGAAGACATGATAATCGGTGGAGCTGACGAAAAGGTGGTGATAGAATGGCAGCCAAAAGAACAGAAGAAATCTTAAAACGATTAGATGAAGTCTATGGAACAGAATACATTTGCTATTTAAATCATGAGACTCCGTGGCAGCTTTTGATTGCTGTTATTCTGAGTGCACAGTGTACAGATGCAAGAGTAAATATTGTGACCAAGGATTTGTTTGTGAAATACGACACTTTGGAGAAGTTTGCCAATGCAGATTTAAAGGAACTGGAGATGGATATCCGTCCAACAGGCTTTTTCCATAATAAGGCGAAGAATATTATTGCCTGTGCAAAACGTTTGGTGGAAGTATATGGTGGCGAAGTGCCATCGGAACTGGAAGATTTACTGACATTGGCTGGTGTAGGAAGAAAGACGGCCAATGTGATTCGAGGAAATATTTACAATCAGCCTAGTATTGTAGTAGATACTCATGTCAAGCGTATATCGAAACGTCTTGGTTTTACGAAGGAAGATGACCCGGAAAAGATAGAGTATGAGCTTATGAAAAAACTGCCAAAGGATCATTGGATTTTGTATAATATTCAGATTATTTCTTTTGGGCGAAATATTTGTTTTGCCAGAAGTCCGAAGTGTCAGGAATGTTTTTTGTATGATTTGTGTAAATCAAAGGATAAAAGATAGATGATAAATGAGTATGTAGTTCTGGATTTGGAAATGACTGGTTTATCTGCAAAAACCGACCAGATTATCGAAATTGGAGCAGTTAAAATCAAGGATGGTCAGGTGATAGATACCATGGAATGTCTAGTGAATCCCAATTGTAAAATTCCTTCCAGAGTAGTGGAATTGACAGGGATTACAGATGAGATGGTAAAGACCGGAGTCGACAAGGATGAGGCGGTAGAAGCACTTTTGGATTTTATCGAAGGGCAGATTTTGGTGGGGCAGAATATAAATTTTGATTATAGCTTTTTGAAACAATGGGCGGTGAATCACAAACGGCCATTGGAGGCGAAGGCTTGTGATACATTAAAGCTTGCCAGAGTATTGCTTCCTCCGGAACAACCGAAAAAACTAGAGAGTTTGTGCCTGTATTTTGGAATTACACGTGCGAGAGAGCATAGGGCGTTAGATGATGCAATGGAGACCTGGCAGATCTTCGAAAAACTGAAAGTATTAGGAATGGAATTGGAAAATAGAGAAACATATTTTGAACCGAAACCATTAACGTATCGTGCGAAGAAACAGAGCCCGGCAACCCCTAGACAGGTGCAAAGGTTAAAGGAATATCGAGAGAATCATCACATAGAAGATGAAATAAATTGGGAGAACCTCACGAAAAGTGAGGCCTCCCGTATTATGGACAAATATATTTTGGTACATGGAAGATAAACGTTATTGGAGTTCTGCAAGCAGTTTGTCGATTTTTCTGGAATCAGCATTTACGCTTACGGCAAACTCTAAAAGCATTCGTGCAGATTCCGTTTCTCCTGCTTCCACGAGTTCATCAGCATAATCAGGAAGGAGTGCTACGAATTCAAGAAAATTGTTTTCGTATTCGGTAAGTATGTCCAAATTGGCAGTGCCATACTGTAGTTTTAAATCCGTATTGCTGATGCCGACGAAATTTAACATTGGCTTCTCTGCGAGAGCAAAAATAGCTTTTTCGGTAGAAGTTTCAACCTTTACTGGAATTTTGTCCAAAGGTATGGTAATATAGTCAAGCTTACTGATATCTTTTTTGCGGACGGCATTGGATTGTCGTTCTTTTTCCAAAAAATCATCCTGCACTTTTTGTTGTGCAGCATCGTTTTTGCGAATATAGAAAGTAAGTACAAGGCAAAAAATAATAAATATAGTTAAAAATGGGAACATAATGGTATCCTTTCCTGTTATAATACAGGATAAGTATAACAGATTTTTTAAAAGAGGTGAATACAATGAGCAATTTTAACAAAGGAAAAAAGAAAAGACAGGTATTAGCAATTATTTGCTTGGTATTAGTAGCTGCAATGTTGATAACAACATTTGTATCTGCACTCTTTGTTTACTAATTGCAGAATTTATGATAAAATCTATTATTAGATATTTGTTAACTATTTTATTTATTTCAATTTAAGAGGATAAGACATGAAAAAATTTAAAATTTTAACAATCGCAGCATTAATTATTGTTGCAAGTGCATTTTTCTTAACAGATGAAAATTTAGTGAAAGCAGATGTTGCGAAAGACACAGTAATCAAGGAAGGCGTTTACATTGGCGGTGTTGATGTAAGCGGTATGACTGCAGAAGAAGCAACCACAGCGGTAGATGCTTATGTGGCTGGTCTTCAGGAACAGTGGATTACTTTAGTAGGTCCAAAGGATAACTTGAAATATCAGTTAAAAGATTTGGGACTTTCTGCGAAAACCAGCGTAGCAGTTCAGGAAGCTGTTGCAATTGGTAATACTGGTAATATGATTAAACGCTTTAAAGCTTTGCAGGATTTGGAAAAAGAAGATTATGTTGTTGATATGGGATTGTCTATTGACAAGCAGGCGACAGCAAACAAAATTTATGCAAAGCGTAGCAAAATTGATATCAAGGCAATGGATAATGGCCTGAAAAAAGAGGGCGGCAAATTCATTTACGTTCCAGGTCAGCAGGGGAATGAGGTAGATATTGTTACTGCTGTAAATAAATTAAATGAGTATATTGGCTCAGATTGGGAACTTGCAGTAGTAGAAAAGGCTGAATTTACTATGGACAGTATTGTTTCAGAACCTCGTGGTACGGAAGAACAGTTGTCAGTTGTAAAGGATTTGCTGGGTACATATACTACTAATTATAGCTTCTCAGATAACTCGCGTAGAAAGAACGTAGAAAACGGTGTTAGCAAAATTAATGGAGCAGTTTTATATCCAGGAGACAGTTTTTCTTTCTATGAATATGTAACTCCATTTACCAAAGAAAATGGATATGACGAGTCATTCTCGTTTGAAAATGGTAATACGGTAACCAGTATAGGTGGTGGTATTTGTCAGGTTGTTACAACCTTATATAATGCACTTTTAAATGCAGAATTAGAGATTACACAGAGATTTGCACATTCTATGGTTGTAGGTTATGTAGATCCAGGTGCAGATGCAGCGATTGCTGGAACTTATAAAGATTTACGTTTTGTAAATAATTATGATTTCCCTATTTATTTGGATGCTTATTGCAGTAATGACAATATTTACATTAGCATTTATGGTCAGGAAACCAGACCAAGCAATCGAGTAGTTACTTATGAAAGTGAAATTATTTCAAAGAATGATCCACCAACAGAGTTTACATTGTCTGATAAGTATCCATTGGGTGGATTCTATGAGACAAGAGGTAAGCACATTGGATATGTAGCAAAACTTTGGAAAGTAGTTAAAGTAGACGGTGTAGAGACAGAAAGAAAACAGATGAATAAGAGTACCTATGTGGCTTCTTGTAGAAAAGTAATCATTGGTATTGGTGGTGCGTCTGAGGAAGACCTTGCAGCAATTAAAGCTGCATTGGCAACACAGGATGACGAGTATATTCAGTCTGTTGTGGTTGGTTTGGTGACACCACCAGAACCAGAAACACCTGCGACACCAGAACAGCCAAGCACTCCAGATTCTGACGCAGGAGAAGGAGATACAGCACCAGAAGCTGGTGAAGGCACAGGCTCTGGAAGTAATGAAGACAGTGGAAATGAAACACCAGAAACTGGTGTGAATGAAAATGCTGAATCAAATGATGAAGGAAATTAATTCCAATTAATATTTTAAACATGGGCTGTGGCGAATTTCGTCACAGCCTTAACCACTATATATGAGGTAGATATGAAGGCAGGAAAATTAAAGGAGTCTGTATTGAAGCGCTCTATTTTAAAACAACTGCATAAAAGAAGAGAAGAGGCTATGGCACTTCCGGCAGTAGGTGGTGATTATGGTGCCATGTCGATATCAGAAGATGTGGCGGTAGTACTATCCTCAGACCCGATTACTTTGACAAAGAATGCCGTTGGCAGTAGTGCAATCATGGCTGCCTGCAATGATGTGGCATGCTCTGGAGCGAAACCAATGGGCGTGTCTGTTACGATGCTTCTTCCAACATCCTATAATGAAGAAGAATTAAGAGATTTGATGAAGGATTTGGATGTTGCATGTGAGAAGTGCAATGTAGATATTATCAATGGTCACACGGAGGTGACTCGTGCTGTGAAAGAACCTCTTGTAGTAGTAACAGCTATGGGCACGGTTTTGAAAAAAGATATGATACACAGCAGTGGTGTGCGTCCAGGAATGGATATTGTGGCAACCAAGTGGGTTGGATTAGAAGGTACAGCTATTTTGGCGAAGGAAAAAGATGAAGATCTTCGCAACAGATATGCACAGCCTTTTATTGATAAAGCCAAAAATTTTCAGCAACTGATGTCGATTATTCCAGAGGCTGCAGTCGCCGCAAAGTCTGGCGCGAGTGCAATGCATGATGTGTCAGAGGGCGGTATATTCGGCGCACTTTGGGAATTAGCAGAAAGTGCTGGCGTTGGACTAGAAATTGATTTGAAGAAAATTCCGATTCGTCAGGAGACAATAGAGATTTGTGAGTTTTTCGATTTAAATCCGTATAAGATTTTATCTGGAGGATGTCTGTTGATTGCGACGGAGGATGGCAATGGTTTGGTTATGGAAATGGAAAAAGCGGATATTCCAGCTGTAATCATTGGAAAAGCAACCGATAGCAATGACCGTGTACTCATTAATGAGGATGAAAGACGTTTTTTGGAAACGACACAAACGGACGAATTATATAACATATAATGATTTAGAGCCAAGGCAATTTTGCGGGTGAATCTGAATCGATAGAAAGGAAATATAACAATGAGAGAGAAGATTTTAAATTATATTGAGAAAAATTCCAGAGTAGATATTGCAGAACTTGCCCTTCGTGTGGGTGCAGATGAACAGGCTGTATTAAATGAATTAGAAGCAATGGAACATGAAAGAGTTATTTGTGGTTATCACACATTGATTGACTGGGATAAAGTAGGTGTAGAAAAAGCAACTGCACTTATCGAAGTACGTGTAACACCACAGAGAGGTATGGGATTTGATAAAGTAGCAGAGCGTATTTATAACTATCCTGAAGTAAATTCTATTTACTTAATTTCAGGTGGTTTTGACTTTATGGTAATCATCGAAGGAAGAACACTTCGTGAGGTAGCACAGTTTGTATCAGAAAAATTGGCACCAATGGATACTGTGCTTAGTACAAAGACAAACTTTATTTTAAAGAAATATAAAGACCACGGAACAATCTTAGCAAAACCAGCTAAGGATGAAAGGGAGTTGATGAATTAATGAGAAATCCATTATCAAGTACAATCGTAAACATCAAGCCATCGGGGATTCGTAAGTTTTTCGACATTGCGGCTGAAATGGACGATGTTATTTCCCTTGGTGTTGGGGAACCGGACTTTGATACTCCTTGGCATGTTCGTGATGAAGGTATCTATTCTTTGGAAAAGGGTAGAACTTCTTATACTTCAAATGCAGGTTTAAAAGAATTAAAAGAAGAAATTGCAAAATTTTTGAAACGTCGCTATGACCTTACATACGATCCTGTGAAAGAAATGATTGTAACAGTAGGTGGTAGCGAGGGTATCGATATTTGTATGCGCGCGATGTTAGATCCAGGTGATGAAGTACTGATTCCACAGCCAAGCTATGTTTCTTATGAACCATGTGCTATTTTAGCAAATGGTACACCAGTCATTATTGAGCTTAAGGCAGAAAATGAATTTCGTCTTACAGCAGAAGAGTTAGAAGCTGCCATTACACCAAAGACGAAGCTTTTGGTGCTTCCTTTCCCAAATAATCCAACAGGTGCAATTATGGAAAGAAAAGATTTGGAAGCTATTGCTGAGGTGATTTTGAAAAATGATCTTTATGTGTTAAGTGATGAAATTTATTCAGAGCTTACTTATACAGATAACCATGTTTCAATCTGTAACCTTCCTGGCATGAAAGAAAGAACTGTTTTGATCAATGGTTTTTCAAAATCTCATTCCATGACAGGATGGAGATTAGGATATGCCTGTGGACCAGAAGTGATTATCAAGCAGATGTTGAAAATTCATCAGTTTGCAATTATGTGTGCGCCTACCACCAGTCAGTATGCGGCAGTAGAAGCAATGCGCAATGGCGATGCAGATGTGCAGGAAATGAAGGTAGAATACAATGTACGCCGCAAGTATCTGTTAAAAAGATTTGCAGAAATGGGTGTAGATTGTTTCGAAGCGTTGGGAGCATTTTATGTATTCCCATGTATCAAAGAGTTCGGTATGAGCTCTGATGATTTTGCAACATCCATGCTTAAGAGTAAAAAGGTATGTGTAGTACCAGGTACTGCATTTGGTGATTGTGGAGAAGGTTTCCTTCGTATTTCCTATGCATATTCTATGGAAAATCTGAAGATTGCTATGGACAGATTCGAAGAATTTGTAAAAGAACTGAGAGAGAATAAATAATTATGTCATTAAATATTGTATTATTTGAACCAGAAATTCCTGCAAACACAGGAAATATTGGACGTACTTGTGTAGCGACAAATACCAGACTTCATTTAATCGAACCCCTTGGTTTTTCTTTGGAAGAGAAGCAGTTAAAGAGAGCGGGCATGGATTATTGGAAGGATTTGGATGTGACTACCTATGTAAACTGGGAAGATTTTTGTCAAAGAAATCCAGAGGCTAAGGTTTATTACGCTACAACCAAGGCGCGTCATGTTTATTCAGAAGTAAACTATGAATCAGACTGCTATATTATGTTTGGAAAAGAAAGTGCAGGTATTCCAGAGGAAATCTTAAAAGAGAATCCAGATACTTGTGTTCGTATTCCGATGGTAGGGGAGACTCGTTCTTTGAACCTTTCGAATTCCGTTGCTATCGTATTGTATGAGGCATTACGACAGAATGATTTTTCTAACATGAAGTTAGAAGGCGAGCTTCATAGATTGCACTGGGAGGACTAAGATGGGTATTATCAAAACAAAGGGGCTGGTTCATGATTTTATTCGTCGTGATGAAGAGGACAATGTAGAATCTATTACCACGGCATTAGATCATGTAGATTTAGATGTAAAAGAAGGTCAGTTTATTGCGATTTTGGGACACAATGGTTCTGGAAAATCAACGCTGGCAAAACATATCAATGCTCTGTTATCTGCTACCGAGGGAACTATCTGGGTAGATGGTATGGATGTATCAGAAGAAGAAAATGTCATTCCAGTCCGTAAGTCGGCTGGAATGGTATTTCAGAATCCAGATAATCAGATTATTGCCAATATCGTAGAAGAAGATGTGGCTTTTGGGCCAGAAAATATTGGTGTTCCAACGGAAGAAATTTGGGAACGAGTGGAGAAGAGTTTAGGTGCTGTTCGTATGACGAAGTACAGAAATCATTCTCCGAATAAATTATCAGGCGGGCAGAAACAGCGTGTTGCCATTGCAGGTGTTATGGCAATGGAGCCAAAGTGTATTGTGTTTGATGAACCAACAGCTATGTTGGACCCAAATGGTCGTAAGGATGTGTTAAAGGCCGCTCACGAATTAAATGAAACCAAAGGTGTTACAGTACTTCTGATTACACATTACATGGAAGAAGTGGTTGATGCAGATTATGTGTATGTCATGGAAAATGGAAAAATTATCATGGATGGTACACCGCGTGAGATTTTCTCCAGAGTAGAAGAACTCAAGGCACATCGCTTGGATGTACCTCAGATGACGCTCCTAGCCCATGAATTAAGACAAGCTGGTCTTCCAATTCCACAAGGAATTTTGACAAGGGAAGAACTGATTGAAGCAATTATGAAAGTGAAATAGTATGTCAATTATTTTAGATAAAGTAAATTATAGCTATAGCGAAGGAACGGCATATCATGTTCAAGCGCTAAAAGATATCAATTTAAAAATTGAAGATGGTGAGTTTATTGGAATTATCGGTCATACGGGTTCCGGAAAATCTACTTTAATTCAGCATATGAATGGTTTGATTAAGGCGACTTCAGGTGGAATTTATTTTAATGGTCAGGATATTTATGACGAAGATTTTAGTATGAAGGAGCTTCGCAGCAGAGTGGGACTGGTATTTCAGTATCCAGAGCATCAGTTGTTTGAAACTACGATTTTCGATGATGTATGTTTCGGACCAAAGAATTTGGGGTTGGATAAAAAGACAGTAGAGCTTCGTGCGTTTGAGGCGTTACGAAATGTAGGTTTTCCTCATGAACTTTTTTATCAGCCACCATTTGATTTGTCTGGAGGACAAAAGCGTAGAGTTGCCATTGCGGGTGTGCTTGCGATGAAGCCAGAGGTGCTGATTTTGGACGAGCCTACAGCGGGACTGGATCCAGCAGGGCGTGATGAGATTTTAGGCCTGATTTCCCAGATGCACAAGGAACTTGGGATTACGATTATCTTGGTCTCTCATAGTATGGAAGATGTAGCAAAATATGTAGACCGTATTATTGTTATGAATCAAGGTTCGGTGATGTATGATGGTGCTCCAAAGGATGTGTTCCGTCAGTATAAAGATTTAGAAGCGGTAGGATTGGCAGCTCCGCAGGTAACTTATTTGATGCATGAACTACATGCACAAGGTTTGCCAGTGGATTTGGATGCTACTACCATCGAGGAAGCAAAGAGAAGTATTTTAGAGGTTTTGAAATGATTCGAGATATTACCATCGGGCAGTATTATCCGGCGGACTCACCGCTGCATAAGCTGGACCCAAGAGTAAAACTGTTTGCCACAGTGATATATGTCATTGCTCTGTTTTGTTTTAAAGGGATTGTTGGCTTAGCTTTGATTACTGGTTTTTTATATGCCGTAATCAAAATTTCCAAGGTGCCTTTCAAATTTATGACAAAGGGTTTAAAAGCAATTGTGGTATTAGTAATAATTACATCGGTGTTCAATCTGTTTGCGACACCAGGAGATATTGTGTTCTGGAAATGGGGAAGTCTTCAGATTACAGACACGGGGATTATCAATGCTGTACTTATGACCATTCGATTGGTCTATTTGATTTTGGGAACATCTCTTATGACGCTTACCACGACACCAAATCAGTTGACGAATGGTTTGGAAACAGCATTAGCACCACTAAATAAATTTAATGTGCCAGTACATTCGATTGCGATGATGATGTCGATTGCGCTTCGTTTTATCCCAATTCTGATCGAAGAAACAGATAAAATTATGAAGGCTCAGATGGCACGTGGTGCAGATTTTGAAAATGGAAATATGATTCAAAAAGCAAAGGCTATGGTTCCACTTTTGGTTCCACTTTTTGTGTCTGCATTTCGTAGAGCAGAAGACTTGGCGATGGCGATGGAGGCGAGATGCTACAATGGTGGCGAAGGCCGTACCAAGATGAAGCCGCTGAAATATGAATCTAGAGATCATAAAGCATATGCTATCGTGATTGGATTTTTGGTGCTCGTAATTATTGCAGCAAACGTAGTTCCATTCCCACAATAAATTATCAGTTTAAGAAATAAAAATTTCGTGAACGGAGTGCGGAGGTTTGTAACATGCGTGTGAAAATGGTAGTTGCCTATGACGGCACAAATTATAGTGGCTGGCAGCTCCAAAAAAATGCAGTCACCATAGAACAAAAATTAAATGAAGCACTTTTTGATTTGTTAGGAGAAGAGATACAGGTTATCGGTGCCAGTCGCACAGATGCAGGAGTGCATTCTCTTGGGAATGTATGTGTATTTGATACCAATACCCGTATGCCAGCAGAGAAAATTTGCTACGCTTTAAATACACGTTTGCCAGAGGATATCGTAGTACAAAGTTCCTGTGAAGTGGCAGAGGATTTTCATCCACGTGCAGGAAAGAGCAGCAAGACATATGAATATCGTATTTTAAACCGTGATTTCCGTGACCCAACCCGACGTCTGAATACATACTTTTATCATTATGATTTGGATGTGGAAGCGATGCAAAAGGCAGCTGCTTATTTGGAAGGAGAGCATGACTTTAAGAGCTTTTGCTCTGTACATGCTCAGGTAGAAAGTACAGTTCGTACAATTTATAAATGTACGGTTGTGAAAGAGGAAGATCTCATTCGAATCCGTGTAACAGGAAACGGATTTTTATACAATATGGTTCGTATCATTGCAGGTACCTTGATTGAGGTAGGTGCAGGCAAACGTAAGCCAGAAGAGATTCTTACGATGCTAGATGCGACGGATAGACAGGCGGCAGGGCCAACAGCTCCGGCCCATGGGCTTACGATGATTGGGATTGAATATCAATAGGCGGTGAGCCCACAATATATGGGGAATTTTTGTAAGAAAAACCCATAAAAAGTATTTGACACGCGAGGATTCGTGTAATATAATATCCTAGTCTGCGATAGTATGAAAATGTGAGCCAAAGCCCCGGCAAGCATTTTAACTATAGAGAATAATCGGGTGAAAAAGGGATAGCGTCCGGACATACGAGATTCCAAATAACCCAGTCGTTATTTATTGTTAAAATATCTTAGGAGGAAAACCAAATGAAGACATTTATGGCTAGTCCTGCTACAATCGAAAGA
>JAFUPI010000044.1 GCA_017481285.1 Agathobacter sp.
AATCTCATTTCACAAATGAAAAAAGCGTAGCAGATTTTTATCTGCTACGCTTTTATTTTTGATTATGCTAAGGAATAAATATTATTCTGCATCAGCAGCTTCTGCATTTTTTGCAGCTCTTTCTTCTTTCCAAGCAGCAACTTTTGCACGTTTTTCATCATTGATATCCCAAATGAATGTGAATGATGCCCATGATCCCATAGCGATGATAGCTGGAATAAGGATACACATTGCTTTGATACCAAAGATTGCTGAAGCAGGCTGTGCTGTACCAGCGCCTGCCTGGTAACCGAACCATGTTAACATAAGTACTGCTAATGAACCAGACAATGTCTGACCGATACGACGTGTAAGTGAGAATGTACCGTAAATAGCACCTTCAGAACGTTTTCCTGTAAGGTATTCGTTGTAGTCGATCGCTTCACCAACAAGACCCCACTGTAACTGTACAGATAATGTAATTAAACCAGTACCAAGTCCAGACCAAATGATGTAAAGCATTGGAATCATTGTTTCAACTGACATAGCATATACGAAACATCCAGCAAGTAAGATACATCCTACTAAGATGAAAGTACGAATGATAGCAACGAAGTCAAACTTCTTAGCCAAGATAGGAGCGATAATCAAACCGCCAAACATAACTGGCATAGAAATTAATGAACCCATAGCCTGTAAACCAAGGTTTCCTAATACGTCACCATACATATATGCGATAGCACCATTTGCAATACCCTGTACGAAACAGATACAAATAGAGTGAACACAAAGAGCTAAGTAAGGACGGTTAACTTTAAATACATTAAGGATGTCTGTAACTTTAACTTTTTCTGCTTCTTTTTCAGCTTCTGTCTTAACTGTATTCTGAGCAGCTACGTTACGTTCAACCGTAAATGTGTAGTGGATGAATACAAGAATACATCCTAATACTGCTGCTGCGATACCAGTTGCAGCATAACCAGCTGGTGTTTCCCCTAATGCATTTAAAACGATAGGAAGTGCCATAGAACCAATCATACCACCTACTGTAGAACCAAATCCACGAGCAGAAGATAATGAAGCACGTTCTGCGTCATTAGTAGCCATTACACCAAGTAATGAGCCCATACCGATGTTCATAACTGTATATCCAAGCTCGAATACGATCTTAGAAAGGAACAGAACAACGATACATAACATACCATCAAATAATGTTGGCAGTGTAAATAATGAAATCATACCAACTGCTAAGATTGGAATAGAACGAAGAATCCATGGACGGAATTTGTTCTTTTTGTTTTTTGCTTTTGTGAACATTACGTCCATGAAAGTACCAACGAGTGGATCGTTGATTGCATCCCAAACGTTCCATACGATTAAGATGGCAGCATAGATAGTTGTATCAATACCTAAAACGTTACGTGAGAAACGTTCTAAGTATCCGATCATAACAAGCATTACTACACCACCGGCATCAGCTGCGCCATATCCAATGTGGTGCATTGTGTTCAGTTTTGTAACTGGACCTTTGTTTTTTCCCATTTTAAAACTCCTCCTAAAATTAATTATAATATATTTTAAGTATACTAAAACATTAATTCACTCACTAGCAACAAATATGCACTTTCGTTTCTTTTCGCAAAAAACGTGCTCAATAAAATTGGATAAATTGACAAATTTTGTCTATTTTTGTAAGATAATATATATATAATTTTAGGAGAATCTTATTTATGTATCGCCAATGCACTACTGAAAAAACTGCTACACAGCAAAAAATATTTCAAGACGCTCTACTCGATGCATTACAAGACCATATGTATCATGAAATCACCATTATCGATTTATGTAATCAAACCGGTCTCAGCCGCAACATCTTTTATCGTCTCTTTGAATGCAAGGATGATGTTCTACATGCAATCATTGACCATTGCTACTTAGCATGTAGTAAGGAAATATGTTTAGATAATGCCAAAGATAATTTATTTGCATTCTTCACTTTTTGGAAGAAGCAAAAAACTTTATTGAGAGTTTTAGATAAAAATCACTTAGATGATCTTCTCGTCACAAGATCCATTCTTCTTTGCTACCGATTAGACTTCAACATGCCAAAATTCATTGACTCAAATTGGAGTAGTTTTGATGACGAAATTCTCGTATTTTATATCACTGGTTTTATTGGCCTGCTGTTAAACTGGTATCGTAGCGATTTTGCCCGTAGCGAACAAGAAATGACCGATATCGCATATCAAATTCTAGGTCAGCCACCCATTCTAATACATGGCTCATCACAAACGCTATAAAAAAAACAAACCGGCACTGCAATTTTACTTGCGTGCCGGTTATTTCATTCATATGATTTATTAAATATTCTTAAATCTGCTAACTTCACCCTGAAGGTTCTGTGAAATATCTAAGTTAATATCTGCTTCGCCCTTAATAGAAACCAATGCTTCTACTAATGCACCGGTACTCTGTGCAGCTACGGTTACACCCTGAGCACTTTCGTCTACCGCGATATTGATACCGTCGATACCTTCTGCCATCTGAGCCATTGTATTACGAAGTCTTTCAGCACTTGCATAGAAGTTCTGTAAGATTTCGTCCATATGGTCAGCATCATCGTGATATGTATTTGCCATGCCTACAAACTTATCGTAGTCAGTAAGTACTGTTTCATCAATAAATGCGATCATGTCATTTGCATTCTTCGCCAAATCTTCTACTGCACCAGTAACCATACCACTGATTGCCTGAATATTGTTTGCAGTATCTTTCGAACGTTCTGCCAAGTCACGGATTTCATCAGCAACTACAGCAAAACCACGTCCAGCTTCACCAGCTCTTGCTGCTTCAATAGAAGCATTCAAAGCTAAAAGGTTCGTCTGGCTGGAAATACCAAGAATATCATTGGTAAGTGCATTAATCTGTTCTACGCTACGACTGTTTTCAATTGCTACTTCTAAGAGATCACGAATACCAGAAAGCATTTCTGTTGTAGTAGATTTACTTGTCTCAGCTTCGCTACGAACATTAATTGCACGGTCTTTGATTCCGCCCACATATTCTTTGCCAGTTTCTGCCATATCACTCATTTCGTTTGCAGAATTCAGAATATCCTGTGAACCAGTTGTAATTTCATCCAATGTAGCTGCTACTTCTTCCATACTAGCTGAAAGTTCCTGCATTGTAGCAGAAATACTGCTTGCGTTTTCATTGGAATCATTGATACCATTTGTAATGTTATTTACAAGTTCATTCATATGGGTAGACTCATCACGAATCTTAACCATAATTCCCTGAAGCTGTTCAATAAATCCATTTACACCTGTAACGAGCTGACCAACCTCGTCCTTTGTCTTAACCTGAATACGTTCGGTAAGGTCACCTTCATTATTATCAATCTTTTCGATAATCTGATGTAAATGTCCGCTTGCATTCTTTGCAGGATTTGCAACCGTTCTATTGATATAGAAAATCATAAGTGCTGCTGCACCCAAGAACACGAAGAACATTGTATCTGAGATGCTTGAATATCCGGCAACTGTTTCCTGTCTTTGTTTAATTAAATTATCTGATGCTGTCGTAACCAATTCCATAAATGCTGTCTCTGCATTTGTCATAGCTTCAATATTTTGGGTCGCACCATTGTTAGCTGCCGCAGAAGCCTCTGGATCTCCAGCCAAGTATAACTCTGCCACCTTTGCTGCCTGTGCCTGAGATACCGCTGTGGTTTCTTCATACAAAGTTAAGGCATCCTTCACGTCTGCTTTTGAAACGCCTACAAGATCCCCGTCTTCCAAAGAATCTACAATTGCATGCATTTCCTTAAACATCTGCTGTGTATTTTCAATCAAAGCAGGTACACCTTCTGACAAAGCCTGCTGAACTGCTGGCATCTTATAGTGAACAATCATATTCGCATAGAACTTACAATCATCAGAAGCCTTGACCAGCTTTGTTTCATAGCGTTCTAACTGAACCCACTTATTATATACACGGTTTAATCCACCCAACGCCTGTTCCTGAGCAAAACCACTGGCAAACGATGTGATTAAATACATAATAGCCATAATGACCATCATTACTGTTATCTTGGTTCCAATTTTCTTTCCCATATTTTCCTCCTAACTCCTTAGCATTTTGCACAATTCAATTTTGCAAAGCACTGTTTTCTCCGTACAAATTATATAAATTAATATTACTCTCATTTTCTAGGAAAGTCAACGGACCTCGCCATTTTTCCAAACATTTTTGACTTTAACAATAAAAAAAGAAGCCCTTTTCGGACTTCTTTACTAATTCTTTAATGCGGGTGACAGGACTTGAACCTGCACGTCGGGGACACCAGAACCTAAATCTGGCGCGTCTGCCAATTCCGCCACACCCGCAAATCACTAGTATTTATGCGGCTTTCCAAGAGCCGCGCAAGATTATTTGTTGTCACTCCGCGCAAGATTCCTTTATTTGGCGAATCTGGCGCGGTTGCGACCTAATTAAGATACCATTTTAGGGGTTATTTGTCAACCTTTATAACCCCATTTCTTTTACTCTTCGATAGAAAGTATTTGGCTTTAAATTCAACTCTTTCATGGCGGCGGTTGCAGTTATTTCTCCTGCGCGCCATTTGCCACATAACACTTTAAATTCTTCCTCATTTATGTCTACTGGCTTGCGTCCTTTATACTTGCCCTCACTCTTTGCAATCTCAATTCCCTCGCGTTGGCGTTCTAAAATATTTTCTCTTTCTAATTCAGCAAGCGCACCAAATACTGTCAACATAAATCTTCCTTGTGGAGTAGTAGTATCAATGTTTTCTTTTAACGATACAAACTCAACACTTTTTTCTGTCAGTTCGGAAACGATTGATAATAAGTCTCTTGTGTTTCTTGCAATTCTTGAAATGCTTTCTACGATTACAATATCTCCTGCACGAACAAAAGACATCATTTCTTTGAACGCGGCGCGGTCTGTGTTTTTTCCACTTGCTTTATCAGTAAATACTTTTTCTGCGTTTTGTTCTTCCATCATTTTTAATTGTCTCGCTTCGTTCTGCTCAATAGTAGAGCAACGCACATAACCAACTCTCATTTTGTTGTTTCCTCTCTTGTTTTGTTGTATTTATATTACCACAAAACCAAAAGTATGTCAATAGGGTATATTTGTATTTTGCAATATTTCAAATACACAAAACCAATTCTAATGACATATAAATACACTCTATTTCATTCTGTCATTGGGGTATACCCTATTGAAACAATAAAATAAGTCATATTTACATAAATTCCAAGATATTCTATCGTATTTTGTGTTATGCTACGCTGATTTCAATAGAATCCAATAAAATCTTTCGTATTATGTTAGATTATGCCTATTTTTGCGAATTGCAACGGAATTTCCGTTATAATTCAACATTTTCTTACTAAATATTGTAAAATTAAGAAAAAAACAAAGGAGAATATATCCATGAGAATTACAATTGACACAGACAAAGGTATTTTCATTGTACCTAACACATTTAACGCTAATCTTGCTAAACAAAACGATGTATTAAAAAAAGCCGGTGTAGATAAAGAAATCACACCTAAACAGTTTATTGAGGACGCAATCAAGGACGCTTTCAAACGCCCAATCCTAACCCAAGAGCAAGCCAAGGAATGGAATCCTGATTTAGAAAGTCAGATGGCTAAATAATGGCTACGCGTAAAACTAGACTCCCCAAGAAAGGTAGTCCAATATCAAGAGCCGAAGCAGAACGTTTTGTAGAATTATACAACAAAATAGGTTGTTATGAAGAGGTTGCAAAAATAACTGGTCGTTGTGCGAGTTCCGTTAGTAAATGGGTTAAAATCTTACAAGCCGAACAAACTATACGTTTACAAATCTAATAAAAATAGAGACAGCACTTTCAAACGCTCGGCTGTCTCTATTTTTTAATTATGCTACAACACCTAAATGTTAACTATTCATTAACTTATTAAGACTCTCTACAAGTTTCTTTGCCTCATTACCCTTTGGCTTAAAATAATCAACCTGCTTATTATCTTCATAACAGTACAATCTATCTATTTCCACTTTCATATTTTGAGTTTCTATAGCCAAACCAACTGTCTTACGTTTTTCCGATACATCAAGTCCTCCATTAGCATTTATCTCCACTGCTTTGGCTGCTGAATATGCACCTGCACCAATCCCGCCTAATGCATTACCTAACATAGCCGCTCTTCCAACATCCATCTGCTCTTTACCATGTACGGTGTATTCTTTTTTATATGTTTTAAATTCAATTTTTCCACCATATGGCGAAGATACATATTCAACCAATTCTCCTAGATGGTTTATTAGTACGCAACACTTTTTCGAAATGGCACCATAAATAATAGACGTTGTATAATTACCGCCACTTCCCTTAAACACCAAAAAGATACCATCCTCCAAAACTGGCTGAACATCTTTACTATCTTTATAATTAGAAAGATATTGTGTCATCTTTTGCACATTTTCTTGATTTTCTTTTGATACCTGTTCGTTAATTCTTTTTTTCGCCTTACTCTCCAAATTTGATGCAATTAACCAAAACGGAACCATTAAAACCACCCACATTAGCATTATCGCTAAAATAGAACCATCAAAAAACATATAACCAATAGCAAATGCTATCATAAGCGGAATCACCATTACCCACGTTGTATTATTCTTCTGTTGCATAATTTACCCTCGTTTCTTTTCTTTTTTGTTCTCAACACGATTATTTTAACGGATATTCCGTTAAAATTCAATGTTTGATATCAAATTATGTAATATTGTGGCAGAGGTGGATAAATATGGAATATACCCAAAGAATACGTAATTTGAGAGAAGATAATGACTACAATCAAACTTTTGTTGCAAAGGCAATCCATGTGGCACAAACAACCTATTCAGATTATGAAAAAGGCAAGGTACGAATGCCGATTGAAAGCGCTATTGCATTAGCAAAATTTTATAATGTGGACTTGAATTTCTTAATGGGAATAAGTGATATTAGAAATGAGTTTCCTAAAAAATAAAGCGGAAGTAATACGATATTATTGCTTTCGCTTTTTTGTGTAATAATAATTGTTTCTTTACGATAACGATGACGAAGAAACAAAATACAACTTAGTAGGAATACGAGCCACGCATACTTCAAAAACTATTACCACTTTTCTTTTTCCCATAATATACCCCCGTCCTTTTCATTTATGTTATCCGTGGTCTACGAGAGCCGTCCTTTAATTGGTTTTTATTAAAAAATTTTTGTATAATATATTTATGGAAAGTAAATAAGAAATTTTTCAAACAACAATAGAAAGGGGGCAACCAAAAGTGAATGATTACAGAATTTATGATATTCTAGCGCAACTGGCAAATGAACAAGGTAACTATGGTTTAGCACTTCAATGCAACCACGAAAAAATGATTTCCATGTACGACCAAGAGAATGAAAAACAAAAACTCATAAACGAAATCACAAACGAGGTTCTAAAGCGAATTTCTGTATCAACTGATACAAATAACGCTATAAAGCAAATAGACGGCTTAAATGCGGCTCTAAAGCGTTTAGGCGTACAATAAAGAGAAAAAGGAGAAATATATGCCGAATACATCACCACATCAAAGAGTGGTACATATACACAGAGAACGCGTCTCGTCCGATTTCTTAGGTATTAAAAACGAGAACTGGAAAGCCGCGAGCCGTACACTTGGAGCGCATGCATTAAGACTATATATGTATCTTGCGGCTAATGCGAACAACTTCGAACTTGCGCTCTCGCCTGCTGCCCTAGAGGCGGAAATAGGCATGCCACGCTCTACTTATCAAGACCAGTTTAGAAAACTTATCAATTACGGCTATCTAGTACAAAAAAGCAAAAGCAAATTTGACTTTTATGAAACACCACAGAACGCCACGCGTATAAACCAAGCGAATACGACAGACGGCTATGACTTTGAAAATTATACGGCTATCGTACAAGAGCAAACGAATGTCGCTCTTGAAAAGCCGTCCGAGGATATAGAAATAAATATAATAAATAACATAAATACTACTATAAATAACGAGCATGAGAAACAAGTTTCTCATGCTCCGATAGTAGAAAAGTATGTGTTTTAAGGGGGATAATCAATGAGTACACAAGATATGACTAATTTGATACAAGAAATACACGGACAAATTCTCTTTGACAGAGAACCTAAAGATTATGGGGAACTCTTGGCGGCGATTGAGGAATTGCATTATTTCCTGCGTGAAGAACTACGCGTAGTTCCTATTGAGTTTGAGAGAACGCCGCAAGCAGACTTTGACTTCTAAATAACTACTTTGAGCGAGAGCCGTGCTCTCGCTCATTATTTATTATCCCTCTGCCGTGTGTCTCGAAATATACCGATATATGCCGTTGCGTATTTTATGCTGAATAATTCACTATCTTTCTTTTGGTTGGTGTATAATTTTTTCTCTTAAAATTATCCAATGGGTTGAACATATCCAAGTCCGCCGCAATATCTGTTCCGTAAAGATTTACATACTTCATTGTCATATCAATGGTTTTATGATTAAGCAAATGTTGTAGTTTAACTGGGTTGCCACCTGCGATAATATAATTCTTTGCAAAGGTGTGTCTAAACAAATGAATAGAAGTTTTTTCAACACCTCTTTTTCTATTGTATTCTGCAATAGAATCTTCTGCACTTCTTACTCTTAATTTCTTCCCCTCATACTCTGGGAAAAGATAATCTTCATCATGCAACGCGGATATACTTATATATTCTTGCAAGATTTTAATAATGGCAGAAGATAACGGCATATACTTTTGAATCTTATCTTTATTCCATACCAATTTAACTTTTGCGGATAATAAATCTAAATCTTTGACTTTGATATTCAAAACAGTGCTTAATCTCTGTCCAGTAGCAAAGAAGTAGTTTATCATGCACCAATTCCGCAACTCTACCCAATTATCACTCTTGGGTTTTTCTAACAACAGTTTCATTTCTTCATCACTATAAGGTTCTTTGAGTTCTGTTTCAAATTTCGGTATGGTTATCTCTAACTGTTCCATATAACCGCGTGAGTTGCAGAACTTAAAGAATCTTCTCAAATGCACCATAATAGTCGCAACTGATACCGCCTTATTTCCTCTATCTTCACAATACAACATATATTTATCCATTGTACGGAGAGTAATATCACTCAATATAGTTTCTTCTCCAACCCATTTAATAAAAGCATTTACATAGTCTTGATAACCTTTTTGTGTTGCTTTTGCTAAACCTTTGACGCGGTTATTCTCAAAAAATTCTTCTGCGGCGTCTCTAATTGTGCGCTCCTCAATTTCAACAGTTTTAATAATTTTTCTTCCTCTTGGCATAAAAAAGTTCCTTTCGTACAAGATTATTTTTTCAAATAATCTTGCGCGTCAAGGAACAATAATAATTTCCAAAATATTAGTAATTTCAAGGGTTTGGACTGGATACGAAGTAGCCAGTCAACCTAAATCTGGCGCGTCTGCCAATTCCGCCACACCCGCACATTTACTAGACTACATATTAATTATATGCATCAGCAAGTGATATATTACCATTTTCACTCCTTAAAATCAAGACACTTTTCCCAATTTATTGAAAAGAAAATTTACATATCTAACAATTTCCTTTTTCCTCCAAATCGTGTATAATGATTTTATATTATAACTAACTTTAAGGAGAAGTAAAAAATGAAACTGAATTACAAGAGAACGATACTCATTGGTCTTGCATTCATGTCGATTAGTGCTTTCTGGCAGATGTATGACAACGTAGTACCTTTGATTCTGAAAAACACCTTTGGGTTGGGTGAAACCATTACAGGTGCAATCATGGCAGCGGACAATGTATTGGCATTATTCCTGCTTCCTATCTTTGGCTCTTTTTCTGATAAGGTAAATACCAAAATCGGTAAACGTATGCCATTTATTTTAATCGGTACAGCTCTTGCTTGTACACTTTTGGTTATTCTTCCAATTGCAGACAATACGGTGAATATGGCTTTATTCGTTGGTGGATTATTCTTCGTACTTATCAGTATGGGAACTTATCGCTCGCCTGCAGTAGCTTTGATGCCTGATTTGACTCCAAAGCCACTTCGTAGTAAAGCAAATGCTGTTATCAACTTAATGGGAGCTGTTGGTGGTGTTTATACACTTATCATGATTAAAGTTCTCGTAGCAAAAGGAGACAAGCCAAACTACTTCCCATTATTCATGGCAGTTGGTGTTGTTATGGCTATCAGTGTTATCATTCTTTTCATTACTATTAAGGAAAACAAACTTCGTAAAGAAAGAGAAGAATTAGAAATCGCTGAAGGACTTGTAGAAGAAGAGGAAGAACCAGCAAATGTAAATGCAGGTCAGAAGCTTCCAAAAGATGTATTCCGAAGCCTCTGCTTCATTCTCGCATCTGTAGCCTTCTGGTTCATCGCATATAATGCAGTTACCACAGCATTCTCACGTTATGCAGTACAGGTTTGGGGCTTAGAAGGTGGCGGATATGCGGACTGCTTATTAGTAGCAACTGTTGCAGCTATCATCAGTTACATTCCTATTGGTTCTATCGCAAGTAATATCGGTCGTAAGAAGACAATTATTATCGGTGTTGCATTATTAGGCTTATGTTTCTTTGCAGCCGGCTTATTCAATGAATACCATCCAGTTATGGTAGTATTCTTCTGTATCATCGGTTTTGCATGGGCTGCCATCGGTGTAAACTCTTACCCAATGGTTGTAGAAATCGCCTCCGCTGGTGACGTAGGAAAATATACAGGTTTATACTATACATTCTCTATGACAGCTCAGGTTATTACACCTATCCTTTCTGGATGGTTGTTAGAAAACATAGGTTACAGAACTTTATTCCCATATTCCGTAATATTCTGTATCCTTGCTATTATTACAATGTCACAGGTTAAACATGGTGATTCAAAACCAGCGAAAAAGAAAAGTGCTTTAGAAAACTTAGATGTTGACGACTAAGATAAAACAACATAAAAAATGAGGGACACCTTATGGAAGTGATTGTAAATATACTTATTACATTGCTGGTGCTTGTATTAATATATATTTTCATGGTAGCACCACGTATGATAAACAGAGTCGATCGTACTCCGTTTTATAATAGGCATTATGCACACAGAGGATTGTTTGACAACAACTCTGATGCACCTGAAAATTCATTGGCGGCTTTCAAAAAAGCCGTCGATGCAGGATATGGCATCGAATTAGATGTACAGTTGAGCAAAGATGATAAATTGGTTGTTTTCCACGATGCTACCTTAAAAAGAATGTGTGGCAGAGAAGGCAAGGTTTGGGATTATACCTTAGAAGAACTCCAGCAGATGAAACTGGCCAATTCGAAGGAAACGATTCCTACATTTGAACAGTTCTTAGAAGTGGTAGATGGAAAGGTTCCATTTATTTTAGAATTCAAATTAGACCGTGCCCAGACTCGTGTATGCGAGCTTGCAAACGAAGTTTTAAAGGATTATACAGGCGTTTATTGTATCGAAAGCTTTCATCCGCTTGCACTGCTCTGGTATCGCAAAAATAGACCGGACGTGTTACGTGGACAGTTGTGCGAAGAATTCTTCCGCAACCCTACTTACAAAGGCAAATTGCTTTATATGATTCTTCCATATATGCCTTTCAACTTCTTAACCAGACCTGATTTCATCGCTTATAACCACGAGCATGCAAATAACATTTCCCGTCGTATCTGCAAAGCACTTGGCGGTTTATCTGTATGCTACACGATTAAGAGCGTAGAAGAATACAACCGCGGAAAAGGAAAATTCGAACTATTCATATTCGATAGCTGCATCCTATAAAGGCATTAAAATTTTGAATAATTTAAATCAAAAGAGCCCCATGTCATAGATACAATTTGGAGGCCTTGCGCTAGAACAGCGACAAATTGTATCTATGACATGGGGCTCTTTTTGTTACTTTAAATTACTCGATAGATTTTAATGCCTCTACAGGATCAATCTTATCCAGCGACTTATCTGTAATCTTATTTACGATAAATGCAAATATAATGGCAATTACCGCAGCATACAAATAGCTAATTGGTGCTAAGTAATCCGCAAAGTAAATGGATGGCATCTTCAGAATCGCCATCAACCAGATTCCAAATCCTTTTCCAAGTGGCATACCGAGCAAAATACCTAACCCAGTTAAAATCAAGGTCTCTTTATTTACATAGAGATGAACCTCTCGATCAAAGAAGCCTAATACCTTGATGGTTGCCAGTTCACGCTCACGTTCCGAAATGTTCGTTGTAGACAAGGTAAATAATACTACAAATGCAAGTGCTGCTGCCAAAGTAATGACGATGGTTACTACCAGGTTAATAATACGGAATACATTATCAAAGTTAGATAAGAATCCTTCGATTGAAATGGCAGATAAAATACCATCTTTTTCCGCCATTGCCTCTGCATATTCCTCATGGCTGCCAACGCCTTTATTCAGCATAACATAAGCACCATTCGCTTCATAATCATCAAAGAAGTCTTCATATGTATTTTGTGTCATATAAATCGTGTTTCCAAGATAATTCATTACGATGCGTGTAATTTCCACTTCCGCATTTTCCAAATTCATGCTTTGAAGCGTTATGGTATCACCTTCATCATATCCCTGCACCTCTGCCACATTAATCGTGCTAAGCACCATACCATCTTCTAACAACACCTTATTCCCTTCACGGTCAACTAAATTAATATAACCGCGTAAGGATTCCTCATTTGGGACTACCACAAGCTGTACGCTTTCTTCTCGACCATCCTCATTGATTACCTTCACATTTGTAATCATTGGATTTAAATAAGCACGTACACGATTATCATCCAGATATTCCAGCAATTGCTCGTTGTCATCCGAAACAATCATTACATCGAAGTTATAAGTTACTTCGTACTGCATCGGCATCAAACGGGTTACTGTATCCTTAATGGTAAATCCAGCCAACAAAATCGATGTGCAACCTGCAATACCAAACAAAGTCATAAACAATCGTTTCTTATAGCGGAACAGGTTACGCGCGGTTACCTTATTCAAGAAAGAGAAACGACTCCATACAGGCGTCACTCGTTCTAACAAGACACGTGAACCATTTTTTGGTGCCTTTGGTCGCATCAACATTGCTGGCATGTGGGAAAGCTCTGTACTACACGAAATAACCGCCGAGCCCACAATCGCAATCATAAACAATACGATACCGCCCATACCATAGAGCCAGTTAAACGCCAAACTATAATTCTGGAACTGGTACATAACACCAAATACCGTAAATATAATTTCCGGCAATACGATAAATCCTAAGAATAATCCTAACAAACCGCCTACGACACACGCCAACAAGGCATATACCACATATTTACGGCGAATCTCTTTGTCTGTAAATCCAAGTGCCTTATATGTACCAATTAAACCTCTATCCTCTTCTACCATTCTGGAAATGGTAGTCAAACTAATCAGGATAGCTACTGTTAAAAACAGAATTGGGAATGCATTTCCAATAGACTCAATACACTGCGCATCGGTTTTTACATTAGAATAACCACTAAGTGCTGTTCTAGTCGAAATATACCAGGAAGTCATTTTGAGATCCGCAATCTCCTGTCTTGCCTCTGCAATCTTGTCTAATGCTTCCTGTTTCCTATCTAAGAACTCATTGACTCCGTCTTCGTACTTCTGCTTGCCATCCTCAAACTCAGCTTCGCCTTTTTCTAAATCGTTTTTGCCATCAGCTATTTTTTGATAAGCCTCCTCCAGCTCATCCCAGCCATCTTCTAATTCATCCCAGCCGTCATCCACATCTTTTCTCGACTGGTCAAACTCTGCCTGTGCATCTTCTAACTCTTTACGTCCTTCTGCTAAATCAGCCTTATTCTTTTCCAATTCAGCCCTATTGTCAGCAATCTCCTGACGTCCTTCCGCGATTTCCGCACGTCCATCTGCAATTTCCTGATAAGCGTCTTCTTCCTGCTGATTCAAATCGTCAAGGGTATCATTATAAACATCTAACTGTTCATTTAAATTGTCCAATTCCTGTTTGCGAAGATCCAGCGTAGTCTCTTTTTCAGTCAAATTCGCACGAACTTCCAAAAGTCGAATTGCCTCAACGGCATTAATCGTTCCAGCTTCTTCCTTCGCTTCTAATTCGGCCTGTTCTTCCTTTAACTTAGCAATTTCTGTTTCTAACTTTGATATCTCATTTTCCGTCTCTGCGATATCTATCTTTATCGAATTTATCTGAGAATTGATTAACCGTCTACTTGTATCAAACTGGTCTGGCAATTCTGCCTCTGCTTCATTTAAAGACGCTTCTGACTCATCCAAGGTGGTTTCTGCCTCATCTAATGCAGCTTCCCCCTCTTCAACCATAGTCTCTCCTGCCTCCAACTCGTCCCAGGCAGCTTCTAGCTCTTCTTCCGCCTTAGCCAACTCACGTTCTGCTTTTTCCAGCTCTCTCTGAGCCTTAAGAAGCTTTCGTTCCGCTTCCGCCAAATCATTTTCACCATCTAAGAGCTCATTCTTACCATCCAAAAGCTCTGACCAGCCATCTTCTATCTCAACCTTAGCATCCAGGATATCCTTTTCTGCATCAGCCAGCTTATCGTTTACTTCTGCTTCCGCATCATCCACTTTTTCCAGGGCCTCACCTGTTACCTCATCATAACGTGCCTGCTCACGGTCCGCCTTTATTTCCTCTTCCAAAATGGAAACAATCTCATCTACCTTTGTCTCATATTCTTCCGAATAGCAACGCAATTCATCGGTTCCATTTAGTGTAATGTAAACCGCAGTGAAAATATCACTGGAAACCGCCTCTGGAAGCACAAAGAAAGTATAGTCTGTGGTGTTATTTGCACGGAATGCAACTGCCCCTTCCTGGCTGTTGATATCTGTTACATCAATAACAACACCCACGATGGTATACTCAGTCACCAGGAAATTCGGTTCTTCTTCCTCTTCTTCTACTTCAACCTCTAAATCTTCCTCTTCCGATTCCTCTTCCTCGAATTCGTACTCTTTTTCCAAATCAAGATCAAAGCGGTTGTCTTCTTCCTCGGTGTCCTCCTCAACGTCCTCGTCCGAATCCTCCTCGTCGTCTTCCTCGTCCATATCTTCTTCTATAACGAGTTTATCCCCCAGTTGCTTTCCTGACTCATTCATAAACTTCTGGGTAACAACGATTTCATCAGAACGCAAAGGCATCTCGCCCTCTATCACGTATGGCACATTGATATCTTTCTGGCTCAGCACATTGACCGTCGCCTGTTTGGTCTGTCCATTTACCTGGGTATACACCGTCTCGCTATACGCACCTTCTACATCCTCAATGCCCTCTATCTTGGCAAGAACCTCCACATCATCTTCCGTAAGACCCATGGTGGAAACCACCATTATGTCAAAAAGATTCTGCTGATCATAAAAATCATCTGCGGTAAGACGCAAATCATCACACGATGCCTTAAGCCCTGACATCATACAAACACCTAGTGCCGCAATAATCGCCAGTGCCATGAACCTCTTCATGCCTTTTACAATTGTCTTAATAATATCCTTTGTATAGGCCTTCATTTATTTCCTCACTACCATTCAATATTTGTAATTGAAATTGGATGTTCATTTACTGTCATTTCAATTACTTTTCCGCTCTTAAAACGAATCAAACGATCCGCCATCGGAGCAATCGCGGAGTTGTGTGTAATCAACACAACTGTTATTCCTTCTTTACGGCAGGTATCCTGCAGAAGCTGCAAAATCTGCTTGCCTGTGTTGTAATCCAATGCACCTGTTGGTTCATCACAAAGCAGAAGCTTTGGATTTTTCGCAAGTGCTCTGGCAATGGACACTCTCTGCTGTTCACCACCAGATAACTGTGCAGGGAAATTGTCTTTTCTTTCCCCTAAACCAACTTTATCCAAGGTTTCAGACGCATCCAACGCATCTTTACAAACCTGCACTGCCAGTTCTACATTTTCCAAAGCCGTCAGGTTCGGAACCAGATTATAAAACTGGAATACGAAACCAATATCCGTTCTACGATATCCAACGAGCTGATGCTTGTTGTATTTGGTAACATCATTGCCGTCTACCACTACCTGACCCGATGTGGCAGTATCCATGCCACCTAAAATATTAAGTGCCGTTGTCTTACCCGCACCCGATGTTCCAAGTACCACTGCCAGTTCTCCCTTTTCTACGAAAAAGGAAGCATCATCCAATGCCTTGATGGTATTTTCACCCGTCGTATATTCTTTTGTAATATGATTAAATTCAATATATGCCATTATCTTTCTCCTAAGTATTCAATCACACTATGTGCTGCCACATTACCTTCTCCAACTGCTTTCGCATACTGGTATGGCTTTCCTGTACAGTCACCTGCGGCAAATACACCCTTCAAATTGGTTTCCATCTTGCGGTTTACTTCAATATGTCCGTCCACCACTTCTAACTTGTTCAAAAGTGTAGTTGGAGCGATAGCATTTCTCATAATAAAAATACCATCCACCATCAATTCTGTTCCATCTCCCAGTAATAGCTGCTCTGCTCGAAAACCACCTTTTACTTCCTTGATTGGTTTCTTTATGAACTCCACATTTTCTCTTTCCATTTTGCAGTCCTTATAATAAGGGAACAGATATACCTTTTCTGCCAAATCAGCCAAAAATTCAACTTCATGCTCAAAGCGTTCTGAAGTCGAAACTACAGCAATATTTTTACCCTTATATAACGCACCATCACAGGTCGCACAATAGCTCACGCCTCTGCCTACAAATTCCGTCTCACCCTGATACTGATTTGCCGGAACAACACCCATTGCTAAAACAATCGTGTCTGTTTCATAAAACTGATTTTCCGCCATTACATTGTAATAGCCACCCATATCATAAATGCTGCTTACAATTTTATCGATAATCTCAAGACCCTGATGTTCCTTATGCTCCACAAAAGCTGCAGCAAGCTCCTGTCCTGTAATCTCAGGCATACCTGGATAATTCACTACCTTTTCTGCCTTCTGTACCTTCTCACTCAACTGGGCATTTCCAAACCATAAAAAGTTTTTTTGATATGTTTTTAAATTAATCGCAGCCGACAAACCGGCTGGGCCGCTTCCAATAATTATACAATCGTATCGCATACTTTCTCCAATTTTAATAAGATATTTTTATTATAAATCATATGACATTACGGTCAAGTTAATTTTTTCTAAAATGCATCGGAAAAACAGTTGTCGGAACCCTATAAAAAGATTATAATCCAAATTAGAAGTACTAAATATTTCATACCGAGGATAACTATATGAAACAGTCTATGAAAAAAGAAGCCGTTCGCATTTTAACCATTTGCGTTGCAGCTCTTATTATGGCTACTAATATCAAAACATTCGTTCAAACTGGAGCACTGGTTCCTGGGGGTGCTACAGGTCTTACTATTTTGATTCAAAGGGCATTGGAAACCTTTTTCCAACTGAAAATCCCATATACCGTTTTAAATATTATAATTAACTGTATTCCTATTTATATAGGATTCCGATACATTGGAAAAAAATTCACACTGTATTCTTGTCTGATGATTTTCCTTACCGGTATCTTTACCGACTTGATTCCAAGCATCGTAGTAACCTATGATATTTTGCTTATCAGTATCTTCGGCGGAATCATCAATGGCTTCGCAATCAGCCAATGTCTGCGTGTAGATGCAACTACCGGTGGAACGGATTTTATTTCTATTTATATTTCACAAAAAACCGGTACCGATTCCTTCAACATCGTTCTTGGCATCAATACTGTGATTGTCGGACTCGGCGATCTGCTGTTTGGATGGGACATTGCCCTATACTCCATCATTTTCCAATATGCATCGACACAGGTACTGCATATGCTCTACAAACAGTATCAACAGCAAACGCTGTTTATTGTAACAAACAAAGCTAGCGAAGTATGCGAAGCAATCTCTAATATTTCGCACCACGGAGCTACCATTATGCAGGGCGAAGGCTCCTACAAAGGCGATGCGCGCAGTGTGGTATATTCTGTGGTGTCCACCCACGAAAGTGGTCGCGTAATTTCTGCCATCAAAGAAGTGGATGAAAAGGCATTTATTAATACGATAAAAACAGAACAGGTAAAAGGGCGCTTTTATCATAAACCAAAGGATTAAATTACTGGAATGGAGAATCTTATGAAAATACTAAAAAAAATTTTAGCTACAATCGGAATTTTACTTCTTACCATTTTGCTTGGATGGGCAATTCTTATGTTCTGGTATTTCCCACACTATCTTAGCAATAAAGAAGAAATTTCTATCGAAACTACAAATGAAACCAACGAAATCCGAATCATGAACTACAACGTCCGTTGCTTAAGCCCTTTGGACCTGGGCAAGAAAAACTGGTTCTATCGAGCAGATTTGCTCATGAACAGCATCGAAACTGCTGCACCAAATATTATCGGTTTTCAGGAAGTTACTAGCTGGCAGTATGATTATCTCGTAGAAACCATGCCTGATTTTGATTCTATCATTACCTATCGTGAGGATACCATCAATGCAGAGGGCTGTCCTATCTTCTATAACACAAACCTTTACACCTTAATCGACAAGGGTTCCTTCTGGTTATCAGAAACGCCAGCAGTTATGAGTAAGGACTGGGGGGCAGCTCACTACCGTATTTGCTCTTATGTTATTTTGAAAGAAAAGGCTACAGAAAAAGAATTTGTCGTATTCAATACACATTTGGATCACGTCAGCGATGAAGCCCGTATCAAGGGCATTCAGGTGGTATTAGATAAGATCAAAGAGTTCGGCGGACTTCCAGCCGTGCTAATGGGAGATTTGAATGCAGAGGAGTCTTCTGAAACTTATAAGAGTGCACGAAAATCCTTCCTCGATGCAAAATACGAAACCGAGAACACAATGACAAGCTGTACCTATCAAAATTGGGGTGAAGCACTGGATAGGGAATGTATTGACTATGTAATGATTTCACCGGATAGCTTTGAAGTAGCATCTTATGAAGTAATTCAAGCGGTATATGATGGTGTATATACCAGTGATCATTTTCCGCTGTTCGTAAGATTGAAATTTGAATAAAATCAAAAGGAGGTTTCACTGTGATGTGATACCTCCTTTTTCATCGTTATTTATGCATTTTGCATTGCTAATTTCGATTCAAGTTCTTCTTTACGCTCACGAGCAAGACGCTCCCCATTCACCTCTAAGTAAATTCTTTCTAATGCTTCGCACATACCAGTTACCTCCCTAAATCTTTCTGCATTTGCATTCGTGATGATATTCATAACTGAAGAGTACAGTTTTTCTTGACTGTGTCCTTGATACTCCACAAGTAGTCTTTCAATTACTTCTTTTTCCTGAATATCATTATCTAAATTGTGCAACCACAAGTTTTCTTCATCGGATAACGCTTTCGTTAATACAATCTGTATCGGAAAGAAATCTCCCGTTACATAGCATATTCCTTTTTCCACATACTCAATCTGATAATTACGAACACACTTCAAATGATTCATTAAATCTCGAGGATAATGAGAACATACACATGTAATCGTAATATCCTCTGCCGATATCTCATTTACATGATTCATACCTTGATTTTATTATAGTTACTGACCTTGGTATTTCACAAGTAAAATGACAAAAATGAATAAAATCTCGTGAAAGCTATCCAAAAATCACCCCTAGTAATTTAGGGAGTTTTTACAAATTATTTTTAATTTTCTGAAAACAAGAATGTGCCTCTCACATCCCCTCATGAACAAAGTGCATTTATTTTATCTGGTAATAATTCTACCTCTGTCCCAAGCAAATCAACATAATCTTGTTGTCGCCGGATTATCTGTGGGATTACAGAATCCCTGAAGAGACATCGGGGATTCGTTCTTCGCTCTTCGTTCCACTACGGTCGGTGCAAAACCAAGGTCCACTGGACCTCTATAGAAAAACCTCTTTAAAACACCCCACCTAATTTGAAAAAACGGGGGCTTTTAACATAATAATTTTATAGAAGTCCCAATATTCTTTTTTAACAACTAATTTGATAGAAAATGGGACCTTATGTAATAATTTTTACACATAGGCCCCAACACAACAAAAGAATTATTAATTTATATCATAGCAAATAATATTAGCTACGAGCATCTACTCGGAAAGCTTCGCTTTCCTCGTTGGACGGCTGTCGCCGCATGTCCATCCAAACAGAGTCCATCGTTCATGCAAGCATAACTCCTGACTCTGCTTGTCTGTCCACCCTGCTCGTAGCTTAACCAGGTTCGAACCCACAGGGTTCTCACGAAGACACAATGGTTTAGTGAAAAGAAAAAAGGTATCGCATACGCGATACCTTTTTCTTTTCAATGAGACATCGGGGATTCGAACCCCGGACAACTTGATTAAAAGTCAAGTGCTCTACCAACTGAGCTAATATCCCATATTTATCTTTTGCGGTCCCACAAATAGCTGGGCTAGCTGGATTCGAACCAGCGAATGCAGGGATCAAAACCCTGTGCCTTACCGCTTGGCGATAGCCCAACATTATGTTGCTACCGCAACAGGGTGGATAATGGGATTCGAACCCATGGCCTCCAGAGCCACAATCTGGCGCGCTAACCAACTGCGCTATACCCACCATATTATCCTTTTTCAAGGAAATGTGCCCAAAGGGATTCGAACCCCCGACCCACGGCTTAGAAGGCCGTTGCTCTATCCAGCTGAGCTATGGACACATATGATATTTTTGCAATATCAAAGCGGGTGATGGGAATCGAACCCACGTATCTAGCTTGGAAGGCTAGTGTTCTACCATTGAACTACACCCGCATAAAAGTCGGGGTGACAGGATTCGAACCTGCGACCTCTTGTTCCCAAAACAAGCGCTCTAGCCAAGCTGAGCCACACCCCGTAGGTATTTAATTTCACGTCATTTCCCTGACGCGAAATTTATAATATCATAGCAGTCACCTATTGTCAACAAAAAAATTAAAATTTTTTCAACTTTTTTAAAAAAGTCTCGGAACCCTTGATTTTACAGGGCTCCGCGTTCTAATAAAATGTCTTTCATAGCTCTTAATGCTTTTCCACGATGGCTGATTTCGTTCTTTTGCTCACGTGAAAGTGCTGCAGAAGAACACCCAAATTCATCCAGGAAGAAAATTGGGTCATATCCAAAACCATTTTCTCCCTCCGCCTGATATCCGATGTACCCTTCCATGGTTTCTCGCACCACCAAGGTCTCTTTATTTGGCAAAACGGCACCAATCGCACATACAAATCGTGCCGTACGCTTTTCCTTAGGTACACCCTCTAATTTGTCGATTAAAGCCTGATTTTTGATGTCATAGGAGGTATCTTCTCCCATAAACCGTGCGGAATATACGCCTGGTGCCTTATCCAAATAATCGATTTCCAATCCTGAGTCATCTGCCAAAACAATAGCATCTGTATGCTCTGCAATCGCTTTTGCCTTAATCAATGAATTTTCTTCAAAGGTTGTCCCATCTTCTACGACATCCACTACGATGCCAGCTTCCTTCATAGAAAGCACTTCGACATCCACATCCGCCATAATCTCGCGGATTTCTCTCAATTTGTCTTTATTTCCTGTTGCAAAAATGATCTGTTTCATTTATTAGAATCCTTCCTCAAACGCCTGCATAATTGCGTTATAAATACCTTGTGCAACCTTTTCCTGATACTCTGGAGTACAAAGGTTGTCCAATTCTGTTGTATTGGTCATATAACCTACTTCTATCAATGCCACTGGCACTTCACTGGTTCTTACGATATAAATATTATCTGCCTTTACAAGTCCAAGATTTTTACTTCCTGTACTTGCATTTACATTTTCCAGACAAATCTGTGCCAGACGTTCACTGGAATCATCATTTTCATCTGGACTATATAAAACCATCGTACCATTCAAACTACTGAATTTTCCATCGCCTGACGCATTGTTATGTACACTGATAAACAAATTTGCATCCAGCTGATTTGCCATATAAGCACGATCCATCAAAGATGGGTTACTATCATCTAATCTGGTGTAGAACACTTTAAGTTTTTTCTCATCCACTTCATCCAACAACTCTTTTAATTTCAGGACGATATCCAGATTTAAATGTTTTTCATAAACCTCTCTCTTTACCGCACCTGGCTGTGAACCGCCATGACCTGCATCGACAACTATGATTTTTTCATAAATATCGTGCAAATCCTTAAATTCCATACAAAGAAAACCATCTTTATAGGAATAGAAATGCTCACACGCCTTATCCAGCTTGATTTCCAGCACTCCTTGTCCGCTTTCCTTATAGTAAGAAATATTCGCAATATGATCACTGCTGCCCTGGACAATGTAATTCTCCGAATAATTGTCTATCGCCTTTGGAAAACGCACACAAACCGTATGATTGATATAATCATTCGTAATCTGGACCTCTGGACCCTGTATGCCTTCTGGTAATTCAATATTCAGTTTGTCATCCTGTAAAACTACGCTCTCTTCAATTTCAACTGGTGCTTCCTGAAATTCAAAATCTGGTATTTCCCATATTGCCGCTGTAAAACCTTCTTTGAAAGCCGGCATAAAATACAGCCCAGTACACATCACTACCGTCAGCATTCCAAAACACCAAGTTGTCCACTTAAGTATCTTTCTTTCCATATTTACCTATCGTTTGTAAATGCCTTAATACAAAGATTACAATCCTGTTTTTCCTTTACATCTATAAATTGATTTCCGGTATAACTAATGTATCCCTCACCATCATCTAAAATGATGTTGTCCAGGAATTTATCTCCTGAATCATATTCTATCGCCATAGGATGCGTCGCACCTGGTGTATATACATATACTACGACTGCATACTTCTGGCCTTTTTTTACCGCAATTTCTTTCTCAAAATCTATCGTGTAATACCCTGCATCTTCCAAAACACCCTCTGCTACCAGAATTTTATTGTCAAAAGATGTTTCATTTGTAAACTTATCTACCACATATACTTTATATTCTGTGTCTGGTGCAGTCGCATAAAAAGCCGCAGCTACCACATTTTCATCTTTTTCTGCAGTAAACACATTTGCACCATACATGGATTCCTTATCGTATCCCATCTTTCCAACCCAGCCACACAAATCGCTTTGATAAATATTATCATAATTATCTACACCATCGATTCGTGTATAAACTACGTTGTGGGAACCAATATTGGTATCATAGTAAGATACATAAAACACACCGCCCTCGCCGAAGTTTTCTCCCCAGCTATTCTGACAGATAAATGCACCATCACCATCTAATGGAATTGAGAAATTTTCCTTGGAATAATTATCGTCCCAACCAATAATAACCACTTCATGATTTGGTTTTTCTGTACCAATATAACAGTACGAATTCGTACCGCGATTATAATATCTCGAAGTACTGGTTGCACTTCTTAAGCTACTGTAAAGAGACGTCTGTACGCCGCCATATTTAAACACTGCTTCTTTAATCGCGGCAATGTCCTTAGACGCAATAATTCGCATTTCCTGCACGTGTTTTACCGCTTTTAATTCACTATTGGTCTCTCCGTCCCCATATGGGTCATCTGACTCATATACTGGTCCCTGCCATGCTGCGAGATATGCCATACCCATGGTATACTCTCCACCGTCATACTGTGTTACATTAAAGGAATTACTCATGCTCATGTGGTCTACCGAGAACTTAAACGAAGCCTCTGGAAGCAAAGCAGATTCCATTGCCGTCAAAGCTCCAAATGCCCAACAGGTGCCATATTTCCCCTGATTACGAATCGCAGAAATACGATATCGATCCCGTAAATCATAGCTGGCCGGAAGTGCACTGACATTTTCAGACGTATCTGCCGTAGTAAATGTATTATCCGCAAAACTGAATGAACATTTATATCCCAGCATTTCAGACAAATCTGTCAGACTAACATAATACGCTCCTTCAATTTCCACCAATGGAGAAGATACCATAAAGGATTCACCTGTACTAATCGCCTCGTGCTTATCCACAGTAAGAATTGCATTCAAATTATGTTTTTCCACCAATAATGTGCTATTTTCATATAGATGAGCACTGCAATCCATTGCATCACGCAAAATTGCAACTGGCACCATAATATTACGATTATCGTCCATATAAAAATCATACTTCACACTACTGTAAGATTTATTGTCAATAATCAAAGTCAATTCCTTGCCGTTTACGTCATTGGCAACCAAAGGATACCATACTTCCTCCTTTAACTCGCCGCCACGGAACATGCCTACTTCTGCATCGTCCAACTCTAAAATATGAAATTTAAACAAAAAGACCATAAATAAAATTATGGAAATAACAATATATCTTTTTGAGTATCTCATCCTGTTTCCTATCCCTCATCCATGACTTATTTATCCTTCTTTGGTGGTTTTGGTCCCATAAACTGATAAAAATAAGTCTTAATCATACCATTATAAATCTTGCGGTTCTTATCCGCCTTTTTACCCACATAACGCTCTGCATCCTCATAGCTGGTAATCATATACATAGACCAAGAATCCAGATTTTTGTATACATCGCCAATGGTGGTATAGAGTTCTGGCAAGTCTGCCTTTTCCTCTAATCGCTCGCCATAAGGTGGGTTTGTAATAATAAAGCCATATTTCTTCGGATGGCTAAGTTTTGCTACATCTCGCTGCTGGAAATGAATCAAATGGTCTACACCTGCACGTTTTGCATTTTCTCTGGCAGCCTTTACCACTTCTCCGTCCAAATCATAGCCTTGAATATCCACTTCTATATCTGTATCGACCATATCCTGTGCTTCCTGAACCGTGTCATACCAAAGCTGTCTTGGAATAATATTTGTCCAAGCCTCTGCTGTGAACTCACGATTCATACCTGGTGCAATATTAGCCGCCATCATAGCTGCTTCAATTGGAAACGTTCCGCTACCGCAGAATGGGTCTACTAAAATTCTATCTTTTCTCCAAGGAGTCAGCATAATTAGTGCTGCTGCTAAGGTCTCTGTAATAGGTGCCTTGCTGGTCTGCAAACGATAACCTCTCTTGTGAAGAGAATCTCCAGAGGTATCCAAAGCCACCATAACCTCATCCTTTAACAAAAAGATACGGATTGGATAAGCTGCACCATCTTCTTTAAACCAATCGGTTTTATATACGCCTTTCAAACGTTCCACCATAGCTTTTTTCGCAATGGACTGAATATCCGAAGGGCTAAATAATTTGCTCTTAATTGAAGAAGCCTTCTTCACCCAGAACTTGCCATCCTGCGGAATATATTCTTCCCATGGAAGGGCTTTAATCCCCTGAAAGAGCTCTTCAAATGTGGTAGCCTTAAATCTTCCCACCAAGAGCAACACTCGCTCTGCAGAACGCAAAAAAACATTCGCACGGCAGATTGCCTCCGCATCCCCTTCAAAAGTGATACGTCCATCCTCTACCCTTGTAATTTCATATCCTAAATCATAAATTTCTCGTTTGGTTACTGCCTCCATTCCAAAGTGACAAGGTACAACCAATTCATATGTCTTCATATAGATATCTCCATCTAAATATAGTTTGTGCATCATAACTACTATACCCTATTTAGTGGTTATTTTTCAATGGCTGATGTGTATTTTCTTGTGTATTTTTGCAAATTCACTTCTTAGGTTCCTTGTACTTTCGCATAGCTTCATAACCACCCACTACAGTTCCTACGTCATAACCACTTCTTCCAAGTGTTCTTGCCAGTTGCATACTAGAACCGCCATGCTGACAATACAGGATAATCGGACGTCGTTTCTGCAGCACCTTTCGATAATCCTCCACTTCTGCTTCTGGATAATTAATCGCACCTTCCCAGTGTCCCTCCCGATAAGCATCACGCGGTCTTATATCTATCAGTATTGCTCTTTTCTCTATTCTTAAACGTTCAATATCCTTTGGATATACAATCCCAAACGTCATAACATTTTACCATTTTATTCTTCTTATTCTATTTTATGCAAAAAACCGTCCCCTGTTCAGGGAACGGTTTATCAGCTACTTCGCACGTTTTAACTGCATATCGAAGGTCGGCTTGGAATATTCTCTCTTGTAAGTTACATAAAAAATCAAATATGTAATTCCACAACCTAACAGAATGATTCCATAGCTCAGAATAACCGCCAGCCATGCCGGCATAATCATATAGGTAATTCTGTCTGCATTATTTGAAAACCACATGAAACTACCTATAAAAATAATTGATCCAAGCCAAAAACATTTCATCGACAAAGCTGTATATAAAGTAATAAAAACTAAAAGCAACGCCGTAAAAAGCATTCCTGTTTCATACTCACCTGGTGCATAGATGATAATGAAATCTGGATTTGTATTATTCAGTGCTTTTTCATATGAAATCCATCGTAAAATCAAACATAGTGTATGTGCAATCAAAAGATATACACCGCTAACCAGCGTTGGTATCACAGTCTGTAGTCTCTTCTTATATGGAGATGACTGTACCATAGTGGAAATCGTAATAGAATGAATCTGTTGTATCAAAATCATCGATCCCATTCCAAGAAAAAGGTTACTAAAACCACCCACAAACCATAGTAAATCCATGATAACCCCCAGTATGATGCAAATGCCCATTGGGATTATACTACTCTTTGCATTCAACCCATATTTCAATAGGCGAAAACCTAATTTTATATCACGAATCATAATAACTCTCCCTCACTTTTTTATTGGTGTACCAAACCGTTACCATACTCATAACCAAGATAAGTACGATCAAGACCAGATTAGTAATTACCGGCGACCCTGAACCTACGATGATAATCAATAGAAAACAAAACATCAACACCATATAACCTGCTACAATACACGCATACATCTGACTCCATACTACAAAATGTCTCGCCACAAAAACTACCAATTGTGCAATCAATATAGCAAGCCATGGCCAAAATGCATTCCCTTTACACCACTGAAGTTTCTCCGCACTATCAGCCGCCCCGATTAACTCCACTACAAAAGGAATCTGATAAACGAGCACTCTCCTTACAATATCAATAATCGTAATTTCCTTTACAAATCTTGCGAACTTTGGTGAGCTCTGCAAAAATTCCAACGAGCTGTTACTTTTTCGATAAAAGCCATTCATAAAGAAAAGGTCCGATACCGTATCTATAAAATATAGAGCAAACAAGGTTAGCAAACCATCGCCGTGTCCACGTGCCACTAAATATATATTTGTCGCAATCAGTGCAACTGGCACCACTACCAGCATCATTAATTTGTACAAGTCATTGGTAAAAGCCCAATAACTTCTCCACGCTTTTAACATAGTCTCACCGCCTATCTTCCCATCATGGAGTTTGCTTTCATCACTGCAACACTAATCTGATACAAACTTGGAATCTCTTTTGTGATATTCATTCCGGCTAATTTATCCAAATTTTCTGCCAGACAGATTCCTTCAAAACCATAATTATTTGCAGTCATGGTATAAAGTACTTCTTTCGCCTTTGCTTTATCCTCAGCATCACCTTTTACGAGGATGTATTTTTCTTTCAAATCTACGACAAAGCCTTCTTCTACGATTTTTCCATGCTCCATAATAATGGCGTAATCTGTGATATTTTCCATATCAGATACATTATGTGTAGAGAAAAATACGCTACGTTCTCCATTACCTTCTTCAATGTAGGACTGTATCATTTCACAAAGCTTTTCTCGCATTAATGGGTCTAGAGGCGATGCTGGTTCATCTAAAATTAAAGCCTCTGTATCTCTTGCTAATACGTTTGCAAGCATCAGCTTCATCTTGGTTCCATCGGAGAAAGAAGAGACCTTTTTCGCCTTATCAAATCCACCAGTTCCATATACAGCCAGTTCCTGACATAAGCTTTCAAATTTATCCTTGTGAAATCCTTCAAACATAATCCCACTTACTTCTTCTACCTGCTTCACCGTCCAATGTGGCAGATAATAATGTCCGGGACCTACATAACCGATTCGTTCCTTCTGATTGGCATTTTCTCTTTCCACCTGGTCATATTCATCAAAATAGCGAATCGTTCCTTTGGCATCCAAACGAATCCCTGCAAGGATATTCATAAGTGTACTTTTTCCTGCTCCATTTTCGCCAATCAATGCAGTAGCAAATCCCTTCGGAATCTTAAACTCTGGAATAGCCAATGTAAATCCTTTAAATTTTTTCTCAATATTTTCGCCTTTGATTACATATTCTAAACTCATAAATTTCCTCCCTACTCTTCCATGCTAAGAAGTGCCTCTAATGTCTGTTTGAGCTCCGCTTCCGAAATACCAGCAATCTTGGCAGCCGCAATTGCCTCCTGCAAAGCGTCTTCCACCTTACGCAAATGCTGTTCTCGAAGCATCTCACTATCCTGTGCGTTTACATAAAAGCCCTTTCCCTGAGCGGCTGTTACCAACCCCTCTGCTTCCAACAACTCATATGCTTTCATGGTGGTAATGACACTAATCTTTAACTCCTTTGCCAGACTACGAATGGATGGAAGATAGTCACCCTGTTTCATTTTCCCTGCCAGAATATCCGCTTTCATCTGCTCCGCAATCTGCTGATAAATTGGCACGCCTGAATTTTGTAAGATTCTCATATTTCAACCTCATTTTCTTTTGCACAAAAAAGGTGCATTAGTGTTATATATAACTGTTTATATGTTATATATACACCTAATACACCTATCTTGTCAATACATTTATTATTGATGTCTGCGCACACGATTCAAATGTTGCTCAAAATGCCCTCTTTCTATAAATTCTGCCAATACATACTGATCCAGCACGGGCACCGTGCAGGAGAAATCTCCCATCGTTTCTTTATACTTTTCCAAATATTTCTCTGGCAAAATCATATATCCAATACGAATGGAGGGCGAAAGACTTTTCGAAAATGTATTGATATAAATCACGCTTTGATTGTCATCTGACATGTACAGTGTGTCAATCGGTTTTCCTGGCATAAAAAATTCGCTATCAAAATCATCTTCTATGATAATTCGCTCGCTCTTTTTGCTATCACTCTTTGGAGAAGTACCCGTAGTCTGCTTCGCCCATTCCAGATACTCATGACGTTTTCGCACAGAAGCGGTCACACCGGATGGATAACTGTGAAAAGGCGTCACATGGAGAATATCTGCATTGGTTCTTTCCAGTTCTGTGGATAAAATTCCTTCTTCACCCATTTGCAAAAGCTCACATTGTGCACCCATGCCTTCATACACCATTCGAATCTGCTTGTAAGACGGATTCTCTATACCATACACTTTCTCCTGCCCAAACAATCTCACCACCGTGCTATAAAGATGCTCCGCACCAGAACCGATGATTATCTGCTCTGGCTGCGCAAAAATGCCTCTATAACGCAATAAATACTTCGCAATGGCATTTCGAAGTATGGCACAACCTTCATTTGGAGACTTCTCCAAAAGCTCGCTGCCATATTCGGTCAGCACACTTCGAACAGTCTTGAAATACACCGACTCTGGAAACATTGTCTCTTTTGTCTCCGCTCTATTTCCTGCATCACCCACTTCCAGTAAATCCAATTTCTTTTTCTCTTTTGGATTCCTTCTCATCGGAATAATCTCTGCAACAAAATATCCGCTTCGTTCCCTTGACTCAATATAGCCTTCGTCCTTTAGCATTTGATACGCATTCTCCACGGTAATCAAACTAATGCCCAAATGCTCCGCCAAAGAACGTTTCGAAGGCAGCTTCTCATTCTGCTTCAAATTTCCAGATAAAATATCTTCTTTTATCGCCGAATATAAATAATAATATTTCGATTTCTCATCTCTTTGATTCATCGAATAGGTCAGCATTTCTTTACCTCACCATTACATCATTTCATACTGCATAAGCTCATACTTCAACTTGCTTCCCACCATAATTTCCGCAGGCAACAAAGCTCTCGCCACTAGTTTCAAATCATCCAACTCAATATCTGTTCTCTTCAAATTCGCATAATCTCCATCAATGCTCACTACTTCGTAATACCATGTTTCCATATCTCATACACTCCATTCTTTTGCTAATATCAAATACACTCCGCCTGTCGTCTGTTGCTCAAACAAACGATATTCACCTATATTTTCTCTAATTTCATCAATTGATTCTCTATAATTAAGGATATCGGCCTCTTCCTCTGGATCGTAATCATAATCCTCGTGAAAGAGAAAACTCTCTCTTCTAAAATCAAAGTTTCTCTCTAGCATCGCTTCTTTTTCTTCTTGTACAAATATTTCATAAAAACCGCAACACTCTGCACCAATTGGATTATCAAAATAATTCATTCGAAACTCAATTGCCACAACATCTTCAAACGTCATAACCTTATTCACTTTTTGTTGCAATTCTTCATCATACATCGTAAGCTTATAGCTCACTTTAGTATGCATACATTTTGGTTTCACCTTTAGTTCTGATAAACAAGCATCATCTGTTCGCATTAATTGTTTTGATTTTTCCATAAGTGTTCTCCATTTTCTAATCTACAATTCTTTTCCACTCATCACATAATCTTTCTACACTCCACGCTGCATTCGCTGGACTCGTCGATGGTAGCTTTATTGCTGGAATCCCTGTCTGTTTCTCCGCATATTTATGGTATAACTCATATGCTTTTCCACCATTTACATAAATCGTTTCAATCGAACTATTCTCTAATACTTTAGAAAAGTCATTTACTACCACGTCCTTGATAGAAGAATCACTAGACCCAATAATTGTACAGCTTTCTATCACATCCCAGACTGCGATATGATGCTCTAGCAAAAACGCTTTCTTTTCTTCTATTGTCTGTGGCACTTCCGTTTCAAAAACCTGTGCCAGAACCTTCCAAAATCGATTCTGTGGATGTCCATAGTAAAAATTATTTTCCCGTGATTTCACCGATGGAAAACTTCCCAAAATGAGCCCCTTTGAATCCTTATCGAAAACTGGATCGAAGGTATGTGTTAAATGTTCATATTCCTGCATAATTTCCTCTCACCTACATCATTTCAAAAATGACAATTCTTTCTCTAGGATTATCTCCCTCAAACAAGTCCTGACACTCAATTTCATCTACGAAACAAAGCTCTGGAACAGTCATCAAATAAGAAATATATTCATCACTTGGGTAATAGAAAAACAATTGCATATCTCGTGGATTCTCAAAATAGGATTTCTTTATTTTTCCAATCACAGATTGCAATATTTCTACTGAAAATGGATTAAAAAAGTAGAATGTATCCGCATCTTTGATTTCATACTTTTCTGCACTCTCGCTGATAAATGTTACTTTATCATTGTGCTTATCGCTTTGCAGATTGACGTTCTGAAGGTTTTTCTTTGCAATGTTACACATTCTCTCATCAAAGTCAATTCCAATCACTCTACAGCCAATTTGAGTATGCAAAAAACAACCAACCCGACCCTTACCACAGCCATAATCAATAACAGCATTCTCTTTTGTAATATAACCACTTTCTACCAGTCTTTCTAAAACAGAATATGGCGTTGGCTCATAAGGATAATGGTAATCGTCCTCTTTACTTGCATCACGTCCTATAGTATCTATATTTAATTGCTTATCCCAATCTTTTTCTGTCATTCTCATATATCAAATATACAAGACTTCAGATATTTAGACAACTGAAAATATGCAACAAAAAAACCTCGAAAGATAAACTTTCGAGGTTTTAAGCGTGAGTGAGAAGATTCGAACTCCCGACACCTTGGTCCGTAGCCAAGTGCTCTATCCAGCTGAGCTACACTCACATAATGCCGGCGACCGGAATCGAACCGGTACCGTATTGCTACGACAGGATTTTAAGTCCTGCGCGTCTGCCAGTTCCGCCACGCCGGCAATTTGCTTTTCGCGCGAGCTCAAAGAGCTCTGTGCATCTTTGCGACAAAGTCGCAGTCACATATACGCGCGAACGCGAAGCGTTCTGTGCATCCGACGTAGTCGGCGTCACATTTTCGCTTTGCGAAAATGGGACCAACAGGGCTCGAACCTGTGACCCCCTGCTTGTAAGGCAGGTGCTCTCCCAGCTGAGCTATGATCCCAGAAGTAACATTTGTGACTAACGACCCCAGCGGGACTCGAACCCGCGACCTCCGCCGTGACAGGGCGGCGCTCTAACCAACTGAGCCATGAGGCCATATATTTAATTTTAAAAAGTGGACCATCGGGGACTCGAACCCAGGACCGACCGGTTATGAGCCGGTTGCTCTAACCAACTGAGCTAATGGTCCAAATAAAAGCCGATGATCGGACTCGAACCGATAACCTGCTGATTACAAATCAGCTGCTCTGCCAATTGAGCCACATCGGCATATGTTACAAATATCTTTTGCACCATTGCTCATAGAGCAGTGACTCCTACGGGAATCGAACCCGTGTTACCGCCGTGAAAGGGCGATGTCTTAACCGCTTGACCAAGGAGCCTCGTTACGAGCACTTTCGTGCAACTCCCCAAGTAGGACTCGAACCTACGACACTTCGGTTAACAGCCGAATGCTCTACCGACTGAGCTATTGAGGAATAAAAGGTTCTCTCAAACCTTCAAAACCGAACACAGATATTTCTTCCACCAAGCGAGTCCGTCCACACTACTCCGTACCGGGATAAGCTTTCGACCTATTAGTAACCATCAGCTGACTGCATTACTGCACTTACACCTTGGCCCTATCGACCTCGTCGTCTACAAGGGATCTTACTACCTGGATATCTCATCTTGAGGGGGGCTTCACGCTTAGATGCCTTCAGCGTTTAGCCCTGCCGGACTTGGCTACTCTGCCATGGGATTGGTTCCCAACAGATACACCAGCGGTCCGTCCACCCC